>NZ_RZPF01000027.1:0-17178 GCF_004022735.1 Mesorhizobium sp. M7A.F.Ca.AU.001.01.1.1 | reverse complement strand
ATCTGGCGGCGAGCGGGCTTGGCCGCCTCGTCGGCGGCGCCATCATGCCGCATGTCGGCAATGGCATGTGTCCGATCAAGGTGACGATCGAAGCGCCGGAGCTTTGCCCCGGCTTCGCGCTCAACTTGGTCAAGGGCGTCAAGAATGGACCCTCGCCAAAATGGCTGCAGCAGCGGCTGATCGCCATTGGGCTGAGACCCATCAGCGCACTGGTCGACATCACCAACTACGTCACCTTCGACCGCGGCCGCCCGCTGCATGTGTTCGACGCCAGCAAGGTTGCCGGCAATCTCGTCGTGCGCCGCGCGCGCGATGGTGAAAAGGTGCAGGCGCTCGACGGCCGCGAATACACGCTGACGCCGGAAATGTGCGTCATCGCAGATGACAACGGCGTCGAGTCGATCGCCGGCGTCATGGGCGGCGAGCATTCGGGCTGCGACGAGAACACCTCAGATGTGCTGATCGAATCCGCCCTTTGGGATCCGATCACCACGGCGCGCACCGGCCGCACGCTCGGCATCATTACCGACGCGCGCTACCGTTTCGAGCGCGGCGTCGACCCCGAATTCATGGTTCCGGGCGTCGAACTGGCGACGAAACTGGTGCTCGATTTCTGCGGCGGCACGCCGACCGAAATGGAGGTCGTCGGTTATGCCGGTCACACGCCGAAGATCGTTTCCTTCCCGCTTTCGGAAGTGAAGCGGCTGACCGGCATCGAGGTTCCCAGCGCGGAAAGCCTCGACATCCTGTCGCGCCTCGGCTTCAAGCCGGAGGGCTCGGGCGATGTCGTCGATGTCGCCGTGCCGTCCTGGCGCCCCGACGTCGATGGCAAGGCAGACCTGGTCGAGGAGGTCATGCGCATCCACGGTGTCGACAACATCGCGCCGCAGCCGCTCGGTGCGCATGACGCGGTCAATGCAAAGATCCTCACCACGCTGCAGGTCCGTACCCGCACGGCCAAGCGCGCGCTTGCCGTGCGCGGCATGATGGAAGCCGTTACCTGGTCGTTCATTCCGGCCAAGCATGCCGAGCTGTTCGGCGGCGGCCAGACCGCGCTGAAGCTTGCCAACCCGATCGCCGCCGATATGTCCGACATGCGGCCCTCGCTGCTGCCGGGGCTGATCGCGGCTGCCCAGCGCAATGCCGACAAGGGTATTGGCGACGTGGCGCTGTTCGAAGTGTCGGGTACCTATGAGGGCGACGGCGCCGACCAGCAGCGGCGCGTCGCCGCCGGCGTGCGCCGCGGCACCGCCAAGCTCGACGGTTCCGGCCGCAACTGGGCCGGCAATTCCGGTCCAGTCGGCGTGTTCGACGCCAAGGCCGATGCGATCGCCGCACTTGAAGCCTGCGGTGCGCCTGTCGACCGGCTGCAGATCGAGGCCCGCGGCCCGGCCTGGTATCATCCCGGCCGTTCCGGCACGATCAAGCTCGGCCCGAAAACCGTACTCGGCACTTTCGGTGAATTCCATCCGAAGACGCTGGAGGGCCTCGATGTTTCCGGCCCGCTGTGCGGCTTCGAGGTCTTCGTCGATGGCGTGCCTGAACCGAAGGCCAAGCCGACGAAAACCAAGCCGAAACTGGAACTGTCGCCCTTCCAGGCGGTCAAGCGCGATTTCGCTTTCGTCGTCGACAAGTCGGTCGAGGCCGGCACGCTGGTGCGCGCAGCGCTCGCCGCCGACAAGAAGCTCATCACCGCCGTCTCGGTCTTCGATATTTTCGAAGGCGCTTCGCTGGGCGAGGGCAAAAAATCGATTGCCATCGAAGTGTCGATCCAGCCGGTCGAAAAGACGCTCACCGACGAGGATTTCGAGGCACTGGCCAAGCGCATCATCGAGAATGTCGGCAAGCAGACCGGGGGCGTTCTGCGGGGCTAAAAAACTTGCGAGCAGATGGCGAATCGCCCTCCAAAGGGCGATGGACCATCTGCGGTATTCCGGCCTTCCCCTTGAAGAACAGCGCGCGGCGTTTCTCGCCATCGTGTCTGCCGACCCGCTGTTATGCGACGCGGTGGCGCGGGCTCGCACGCTCGACCTGCCGGACTGGCTGGTGGTATCCGGCGCTCTCTACAACAGCATCTGGAACCACCTGACCGGCAAACCGTCGGGCTACGGCATCAGGGATGTTGATCTTTTCTACTTCGATGACAGCGACCTGTCCTATGAGGCCGAGGACGCGGTGATCCGCCGGGCGGAGAAGCATTTCGAGGGGCTGGCGTTGCCGGTCGAGGTGCGCAACCAGGCGCGGGTGCATCTGTGGTATCCGCAGAAGTTCGGACGGCCGTGCCCGCGCTATTCGAGCGCCAGCGAATCCGTCAGCCATTTTGCCTCGAAGACGCACGCCGTCGGGGTTCGATACGACGCTGACGGGCAGCTCGAGATCGTGGCACCGTTTGGTCTTGACGACATTTTCTCGTTTCGCATCACGCCGAACCGGGTGATGGACAATCAGCGCACGCATGAGGCGAAGGGTAAGCGTGCAAGGGAGAACTGGCCGGAGATTAGTGTCGAGCCTTGGTAAAAATGTCGGCAGGGCAGAGGGGGGCGCTTCACGTCAGCGTCCCCATCTTCTGCACCGCGCTGCGTACGAAAAAGGGGCGCGCGGCGCCCCTTCCGATTACTCACCAGTTTTCAACCATTCACCAGCGTCAGCTCCTTCTCCGCATAGCGCCTACCGACCACCTTGTCGGGCGACAGCGCGTCACCAATCGCCTGCACCTCGACCGCGCTCAGCGCGATCCCGGCAGCCGCCGCATTCTGCTCCAGATGGCGTATCCTTCTTGCGCCGGGGATCGGCACGATGAAATCGCCCTGGTGCAGCACCCAGGCCAGCGCCAGTTGGGCCGAAGTTACCCCCTTTTCAGCTGCCAGCTTTTCCAGCGTCGCGATGACAGCGGCGTTGGCGGCCATGGCATCGGCCTGGAAGCGCGGCAGGCCGCGGCGCCAGTCGTCATCGCTCAAGGCCTCTGGCTTGGCGATCGTGCCGGTCAGCAAGCCCCGGCCGAGCGGGCTGTAGGGAACAAAACCGATGCCGAGCTCGCGGCAGACGGCGAACACCTCGTCTTCCGGGTCGCGGCTCCACAGCGAATATTCGCTCTGCACGGCGGCAATTGGATGCACGGCATGGGCCCGGCGGATGGTCGCCGCACTCGCCTCCGACAGGCCGAGCGCGCGCACCTTGCCCTCGCGCACCAGCTCGGCCATGGCACCGACCGTGTCCTCGATCGGCACGTTGGGGTCGACACGGTGCTGGTAGTAGAGGTCGATCACATCCGTGCCGAGCCGCTTCAGCGACGCCTCGGCGACCGCCTTGACGTGCTCGGGGCGGCTGTCGACGCCGGCCATGCGGTCGAGGCCTGTACCTTCCTCCAAAATCCTGAAGCCGAATTTTGTCGCGATCGTCACCTTGTCACGCGCGGACTTCAGCGCTTTGCCGAGCAGGATCTCGTTCTCGAACGGGCCATAGACCTCCGCCGTGTCGAAGAAATTGACGCCGATATCGATGGCGCGGTGCAGCGTGGCGATTGCGTCGGCTTCCGCCTGGCCGCCATAGGCGAAGCTCATGCCCATGCAGCCGAGGCCGACGGGATAGACGTTCAATTCAGTTCCTAGCTTGCGGGTTTGCATAACGCGTCTCCTTGTTGCGATGCGGCAGAAATAGCGCCTTGCCTTGTGTTCGATAATCGGCTCTCATTTGCACGGGCTGTTCTAAAAGATAGATCAATGAATCGCGCGCATCTTTCCCAACTGGCCGTGCTGGCAACCGTTGCCCAATGCGGCAGCTTTCGCGGCGCGGCCAGGGAATTGGCCATCGCGCCTTCGGCGGTCAGCCATGCGGTGTCCAGCCTAGAGGCGCGGCTTGGCGTTCGGCTGCTGGCGCGCAGCACACGCAGCGTCGCGCCGACCGAAGAAGGTGCGCAGTTGCTGGAACGGCTGCGACCGGCGCTGTCGGAGATCGATCTGGCGCTGGAGACGGCAATCGAGACACGCGACCGGCCGGCCGGCAATCTGCGCCTGACCGTGCCGCGCACCGCAGCCCATTTGGCGCTGACGCCACGGCTGGGCGCCTTTGCGTCGGCCTATCCCGATATCGTGCTGGAGATCGTCATCGAGGACCGTTTCACCGACGTGGTGGAAGGGGGCTTCGATGCTGGCGTCAGGCTAGGCGAGAGCCTGCAGCGCGACATGATCGCGGTGCGCATCGGGCCGGACCTTCGCGGCGCGGTGGTCGGCGCCCCGGTCTATTTCGAGGTCAACCCCAAGCCGCGTCACCCGCGCGACCTGGCTGACCACCGCTGCATCCGCTTCCGCTTCTCCAGCGGCATCCTCTACCGCTGGGAGTTCGAGAGAGGCCGCGAGGCGATCGAGATGGCGGTGGAGGGACCGCTGATCCTCGACGAGGACCATTTGATCGCCCAGGCGGCGGTCGACGGCGCTGGGCTCGC
The DNA here is from genome assembly GCF_004022735.1 of Mesorhizobium sp. M7A.F.Ca.AU.001.01.1.1. NCBI lineage: Bacteria > Pseudomonadati > Pseudomonadota > Alphaproteobacteria > Hyphomicrobiales > Phyllobacteriaceae > Mesorhizobium > Mesorhizobium sp. M7A.F.Ca.AU.001.01.1.1. The sequence goes on along the minus strand of NZ_RZPF01000027.1, from coordinate 12,737 downwards.
CTTCGTCTTTGAGGATTATGTCCGCGCGCCGCTCGCCGACGGCAGGCTGATCCGTGTGCTGGAGGACTGGTGCCCCTCCTTCGACGGCTTCTTCGTCTACTATCCGAGCCGCCGGCAGATGCGCCCGGCGCTCCGGGCGTTTGTCGATTTCTTCAAGGTGAGTGGATAGAGCGGGCTCGCCCCTCCCCTTGTGGCCCTCCGGAGGGAGAGGAAGGGAGCCAGGCTCGGCGAACTCGCGCCTTTCATCACCCTCCGGAGGGCCCTGATGGGAGTCCGAAGGACGGGCGAGATCGGCGGCTCGCCCCGGTAGGTCGGCTGAGGGACGGGGTGGGTAGCGCCCTACGAGACCCCCACCCCGCTTCGCAAAATCCGCTTCGCGGCATTTGCTGCGCGACCCTCCCCACAAGGGGGAGGGTGAAGCGCGCTGGAAGAAAGCCGAACCAACATTCGTTCACTCCCCATGCAAACATCGATCACCAACAGCGCCACCCGCTATGGCTGGGGCGCGATCCTTCTCCACTGGCTGATTGCGCTCATTTTCATCGGCCAGTTCGGGCTCGGCTTCGTCATGGTGCGGTTGACCAGCCAGCGCACCGCCTTCGAGCTGATCCAACTGCACAAATCTTTCGGCTTCCTGCTGCTCGGGCTTGTGTTGCTGCGCATCGCCTGGCGCCTTGGCAATGCAACGCCGGCGCTGCCGCGCTCGGTCGGAACCCTGGAGCGTCGGGCAGCACCGTTGGCCCATCTTGCGCTCTACGCGTTTCAGCTTGCCTTGCCCTTGTCCGGCTGGGCGCTGGTGTCGGTCTCGATGCTGGAGATCCCCAGCCTGCCGTTCAACCTGTTCGTCATGCCCAACCTGCCGTTGGCCGAATCGGATGGTGCCGAGAGCTTCTGGGCGGCGGCACATTGGTATCTCGCCTATGCCGGCATGACGCTTGTGACTCTCCACGTCGCGGCGGCGCTGCGGCATCATTTCCAGCTCAGGGATGGCGTGCTCACACGCATGGTCACGCCTTCGTCAGATTCGGAATAGAGCGAGCGGTTCATTCGTTCATGGAGTGAGGGCGCGCAAGAAATGCGCTGCCTCCAACAAGGAACATCCCCATGTACACGCGCATCCTCGGATTTGCGGCGGTCGCCGCTTGCCTTGCCATGCCTGTTTCTGCGGCCGTCGCGCTGGGTGACGCCGCCGGCAGCTATTCGATCAGCCCGGCCAGCTCCAGCATCCGCTTCTCCATCGGCAAGGTCGGCGGCGGCGGCCTCAATGGCACCTTCGCCCGCTTCAAGGGCTCGATCCGCATCGACAACAGCGATGTCGGGCGCTCAGCTGTCAATTTCACCATTTTTCCCGAAAGCGTCGGCACCGGCCAGGGCCGTATCGATGCCTTCCTGCGCTCCGACGCGGTGTTTGATGCCGCCAACAGCCCGGAAATCCAGTTCCGCTCTACCAGCGTGACCCGAACCAGCGACACCACGGCTCTCGTCAGCGGCCGGCTGACGGCGCGCGGCAAGACGTTCCCGGAAAAATTCACGGCCGAGCTCGGCGGTCTCAAGGCCGGCATGATCAAATTCCATGTCACCGGCAAGGTGCTGAGGTCGCGCTACGGCATGGATGTCGGCACGCCGATCTATTCCAACATCGTCGACTTCGACATGACGCTGACCGGCAAAAGGGGCTGACCTCGTCATTGGCTTTTCCGGCGATTTCGGGCAAACCTCGTCGCCTGTAATCGTGATGGAGAAACCTGATGTTCCGATGGGGTGTGTTGTCGACGGCCAAGATCGGCCGCGAGCATTTGTTGCCGGCGATGGTCGAGGCGGAGAATGGCGTGCTGTCGGCGATCGCCAGCCGCGACCTGTCGAAGGCCAAGGCGCTGGCCGACCGCTTCGGTGCACGCCATGCCTTCGGCTCCTATGAGGAACTGCTCGCCTCGAAAGAAGTAGACGGCGTCTACATCCCGCTGCCGACCTCGCAGCATGTCGAGTGGTCGGCCAAGGCCATCGAAGCCGGCAAGCATGTGCTGGTCGAAAAGCCGCTGGCGCTCGACGCCAAGGACATCCTGCCGCTGATCAAGCTGCGCGACCAGAAAAAGGTGCTGGTCTGCGAAGCCTTCATGGTCATCTACCACCCGCAATGGATCAAGGTGCGCGAGCTCATCGCCAGCGGCGCCATCGGCCGGCTGCGCCATGTGCAGGGCGCGTTCTCCTACTACAACGTCGACCCCAGCAACATGCGCAACCAGCTCGACCTCGGCGGCGGCGCGCTGCCCGACATCGGCGTTTACCCGACCGTGTCGACGCGCTTTTCCACCGGCAAGGAGCCGCTGCGCGTGCAGGCGACGATCGAGCGCGACAAGACATTCGGCACCGACATCTACTCCTCGATCCGTGCCGATTTCGGTGACTTCGAGCTGTCGTTCTATCTGTCGACGCAGATGGCGGCGCGCCAGGTGATGGTGTTCCACGGCGAGAAGGGTTTCATCGAGTTGTTCTCGCCTTTCAATGCCGGGCTCTACGACCACCACCGCGTCGAACTGCACAACCAGAACCACACCGAGGCGCAGGTTTTCCGCTTTCCCGGCACGCAGCAGTACCGGCTGGAGGTCGAGACCTTCGCGCGTGCAGCACAGGGCGGCAAGGAGCGCGTCTTCACGCTGGAGGAATCGGTGCTCAACCAGAAAGTCATCGACGCCATCTTCCGCGCCGGCGGCAAAGAAGGCTGGGAGACCGTCTGAATTCCTTGCATTGAAATAGCCGGCTAATTCTGGGAGGAAAAATGGCTGACGATGCGGACGTGATCATTGTCGGCGCCGGCCTTGCAGGGCTGGTTGCCGCCGCCGAGCTTGCCGAGGCCGGCAAGAAAATCATCATCGTCGACCAGGAGCCGGAGCAGTCGCTCGGCGGCCAGGCATTCTGGTCGTTCGGCGGCCTTTTCCTCGTCGATTCGCCCGAGCAGCGGCGCATGCGCATCCGCGATTCGCATGACCTGGCGCTGGAAGACTGGCTGGGCACCGCGGCTTTCGATCGGCCCGAGGATTTCTGGCCGCGCAAATGGGCGGAAGCCTATGTCGGCTTTGCCGCCGGCGAAAAACGCTCCTGGCTGATACAGCGCGGCCTGAAATTCTTTCCCGTGGTCGGCTGGGCCGAGCGAGGCGGCGGCAATGCCATCGGCCACGGCAATTCGGTGCCGCGCTTCCACATCACCTGGGGCACGGGCCCCGGCGTTCTCGAACCTTTCGTACAGCGCGTGCGCGAGGCGCAGAAGCGCGGACTGATCAGTTTCAAATTCCGCCATCGGGTCGATGAATTGACCCGCACGGGTGCGACTGTCGACGGGGTGCGCGGCGACATCCTGCAACCGAGCACCGCCGAGCGCGGCCACAAGAGTTCGCGCGAAATATCAGGAGATTTCGAGCTTCGCGCGCAAGCCGTGATCGTCGCTTCCGGCGGCATCGGCGCCAACCATCAGCTTGTACGGGAAAACTGGCCGCAGCGGCTGGGCGCGGCGCCCAAGCGCATGATCACCGGCGTGCCCGACCACGTCGACGGCCGCATGCTGGCGATCACGGAACGGGCCGGCGGCTCGATCATCAACCGCGACCGCATGTGGCACTATGTCGAGGGCATCAAGAACTGGGCGCCGATCTGGACCGACCATGCGATACGCATCCTGCCCGGCCCATCATCGCTGTGGCTCGATGCGCGCGGCAAGCGCCTGCCGGTGCCGCTCTATCCCGGCTTCGACACTCTGGGCACGCTCTCCCACATCATGAGCACCGGCTTCGACTACTCCTGGTTCATCCTGACCAAGAAGATCATCCAGAAGGAGTTCGCGCTGTCGGGCTCCGAGCAGAACCCCGATCTGACCGGCAAGAGCTGGCGCCAGGTGCTCGGCCGCGCCACATCGGGCATTCCGGGCCCCGTCAAGGCGTTCATGGAAAAGGGCGAGGACTTCATCGTCGAGGCCGATTTGCCGGCGCTGGTCGCGCGCATGAACGCGCTGGCCGGCGGCGAGGCGCTGCTTGAGGTGGCTCAAGTCGAGCGCGAGATCCACGCCCGCGATAGGCAGCTCGACAACCTGTTCTCCAAGGATATGCAGATCACCGCTCTGCGCGGCGCGCGCGCCTATCTCGGCGACCGGCTGATCCGCACGGCCAAGCCGCACAAGATGCTCGATCCGGCAAATGGCCCGCTGATCGCGGTGCGGCTTAACATCCTGACCCGCAAGACGCTGGGCGGCCTGCAGACCGATCTCGACAGCCGCGTGCTGGGGGCAGATGGCCAGCCGGTAGCCGGGCTCTATGCCGTCGGCGAAGCCGCCGGTTTCGGCGGCGGCGGCGTGCATGGCTATGCGGCGCTCGAAGGCACCTTCCTCGGCGGCTGCATCTTTTCCGGCCGCAGCGCCGGCCGGGCAGCGGCTGCCTCGGTGGCGTGAAGGGGCGTCACTTGGTCCTCAGAGTTTGGCCGCGATCACCAGCGCCAGTCGCCCTGTCCAAGCGCGGTCACCGCACCGACGATCCGGGTGAAGCTGGTGCGGGCGCGGCCAACCGTGTGCCGGGCTCTGAGATAGCCGTGCACCAATCCCGGCTCCTCGAACCACGTCGCGTGGCCACCTGCCGTGATGATCAGGTCGCGATAGGTCTCGCCATCCGATGACAGCGGGTCGCATTCGGCGGTGATCAGCACTGTCTCCGGCAAGTTGGAGAAATCGGTGTCGGCAAGCGGGGCCAGCGTCGCATCGCCGCTACGGTCTTGCCCTCCAGTGCGAATGTGCTTGTAGAATTCGAGATCGCGCACGGTCAGCATCGGCGCTTCGGCGTGCTTGACATAGGAGCCTTTCGAGCGGTTTCCGCCGAGGCCGGGATAGATCAGCACCTGGCCGACCGGCCTTTTCGAATGGCCGCGCGTGGCGTGACTGACGGCGGCGCAGAGATTGCCGCCGGCGCTGTCGCCGCAGAGCACGATAGGATGATCGCGATTGGCGGCGGCCCATTCGAAGGCGCTCATGGCATCGTCAAAGGCGGCTGGATGCAAATGTTCCGGCGCCAGCCGGTAATCTACGGAGACCACCTCATAGCCTGTGCGCGAGCACAGCTCCGCGCAAACATCGTCATGGCTGTCCAGCCCACCAAGGATGAAGCCACCGCCATGGACATAGAGCACCGTCACGCCTGCCTGAAGTGGGCTTCGGTAGATACGGATCGGGATATCGTGCGTCGGCGTTGCAATGGCGGAGGTTTCGACAGCGACGCCCTCGGGGTAGCCGGCAAAGAATTCCCGGCACATGCGGTCGTAAATCTCGCGCTGCTGCACGATCGTGTAGTCGATCGTATCGGGCGGGTAATAGGAATTGGTGCGCTCGATGAAGGCCCAGGTCTCGGCGTCGATGAGCTTGATGTAGTCGGTCATGGGTGCTGGAGAGGCGGCCAAGGCTGAGCCTGGGCGCCCCCCTCTGTCCTGCCGGACATCTCCCCCTCAAGGGGGGAGATCGGATGTTGCGAAGGCTTTCGCCAACCTTCGGCGTCGCAAGAAGAGTGCAGAGATCGAAGCTGCCAATCTCCCCCCTTGAGGGGGAGATGTCCGGCAGGACAGAGGGGGATAAGCGCCGTCATTTCGGCAACAATCCTCACTTCCCCTTCCACACCGGCTCCCGCTTCTCCGCAAAAGCGCGAAAACCCTCCATATTGTCCTCGGAGCCATAGAGCGCATCGACCGTCGGCAATTGCCGGCGGGTCACCTTGTTCATGGCGTCCTGGAAGGTCAGCGCCTCGGCCACGCGCGCCGTCTCCTTGATCGCGGCAAACACCAGCGGTGGGCCGCCTGCGAGCAGCCGGGCGATCTCCCAGACGCGATCTTCCAGCTTTTCCTTGGGCAGCACTTCGTTGACCAAGCCCCAGCGATGCGCTTCAGCGACATCCATCCAGCGGCCGGTGAGCAGAAGGTCCATGGCGACATGGTAGGGGATGCGCTTCGGCAGCTTGATCGTCGCCGCGTCGGCCAGCGTGCCGGCTCGGATCTCGGGCAGCGCGAAGGAGGAATGATCGGAGGCGTAGATGAGGTCGCAGGACAGCGCCAGCTCGAAGCCGCCGCCGACCGCCATGCCGTTGACGCACGCGATGATCGGCTTGTTGAGGTCGCGCAGCTCCTGCAGGCCGGCAAAGCCGCCGACGCCATAGTCGCCGTCGACCGCATCGCCGCCGGCAGCTGCTTTGAGGTCCCAGCCCGCGCAGAAGAACTTGTCGCCAGCGGTCTTGACGATGGCGACGCGCAATTCCGGATCGTCTCGGAACGCCTTGAAGGTCTCGCCCATCAGCCGCGAGGTCTTCAGGTCGATGGCGTTGGCCTTGGGCCGGTCGAGGGTGACTTCGAGGATGGTGCCCTCGCGGCGGGTCGAAATGACGTCAGACATTCTTGTTCTCTCCCAGCACCAGCAGCGCGTCGGCGATCCAGGCGCCCTTGCCCTCTGCACAGACGATCAGCGGGTTGATGTCGAGTTCTTCGATCTCACCGGCATTCTGCTGCACGAAGGCGGCAATGCCAGAGATAGCATCGATGGCAGCCGCGACATCGGCCTTCGGCCGGCCGCGATAGCCTTCGAGCAACGGGAACAGTTTCAGGCCGCGCAGCGCCGCCTCGATATCGTCGCGGGTCGCCGGCAGCATCAGCGTGACGCTGTCGCGCAACAGCTCGACCAGCACGCCACCAGTGCCGAGCGTCATCACCGCGCCGAACATCGGATCGCGGGTGAAGCCGACGATGAGTTCGGCAACACCGTCGCGCACCATGCGCTCGACATAGAGCCCGGTGCCGAGCGGCAACAGGTTATGCGCTGCGGTGCTGACGGATTCGGCATCCCTGAGATTGAGCCTGACAGCGCCAACTTCGGATTTGTGGGTGACGCCGAGCGCCTTCAACGCGACGGGAAAGCCGAGCGCCATGGACGAAATCACCGCTTCGACGGCATTGGCGGCGCGCTCGCCCTTCGGCACCGGCAGGCCGGCTTTGATCAGCCGTGACTTCGCCTCGGCTTCGTCGGGCGTGACGTGGTCCCCGCCAGAGGCGCCGGAGGCCGACGTGTCGATCGGCTGCGCCTGCGGTTCAGCCCAAGCCCAGCCGATGAAGGCTGCTGCGCCGGCTGCATCCATCGCTTCCGAAATGCCGAACAACGGCACCATGCCGCGCGCCATCAGTTCGGCGGTGTATTCCTCCGGCAGGTTCTCCGGCAGCGAGGAGACGATCGCACCATGCGCCTTGTTGGTCTTGAGCGCCGATTCGAAAGCGCGCAACGTCGCCCACCAGTCGGTGACCGAGCAGCGGTCGGGTCGCGGAAAATCGAGCACCAGCATGTTGAGGTCGAAACCGCCCGACACCATGGCGGTGAAGGTGGCGGTCATCGCCGGCTCGTTGTTCCAGATGAAGGTGTGATAGTCCAAGGGATTGGCGACCGCGACCAGCGGCCCGAGCGTCGATTTGACATGGGCGCGGTGGCTGTCGGTCAGCACAGGGAAATTGACCCAGCGGCCTTCGGCGCTGTCGGCCATGACGGAGGCCTCGCCGCCGGAGCAGCTCATCGACGACAGCCTATAGCCGGGCAAAGGTCCGGTGATGTGCAGCAGCTTCAGCGCCTCGATGAAGGCAGGGATCGAATCGACGCGCGCAATGCCGAGCCGCCGCAGGAACGCACCCGAGGCCGCGTCCGAGACGGCGAGCGACGCGGTATGCGAGACAGTCGCTTGCCTGGCCTGTTCGGAACGGCCGACCTTCATGGCGATGATCGGCTTCTTCAGCTCGCGGGCTCGTGCCGCCAGCCGTTCGAAGCCGGCTACCGAATCGAAGGCCTCGATGTGCAGGCCGAGCGACGTGACCCGCTCATCCTCGATCAGGCCGAGCGCCATTTCGGACAGGCCGGTCTGCGCCTGGTTGCCGGCGGTCATCAGGAAGGCGATCGGCAGGCCGCGCTTCTGCATGGTCATGTTGATGGCGATGTTGGAGGACTGGGTGATGATGGCGACGCCCTTGCCGCCCTCGGCCAGTCTTATGCCGCCATGCTGGTCGGGCCACAGCAGCGCGCCGTCGGCATAATTGATCAGGCCGTAGCAATTCGGCCCGATGATCGGCATCTGGCCCGCCGCCGCGACCAGCTCGGCCTGCAGCCGCTCGCCATCATCGTCATAGGCCTCGGTTTCGAGGAAGCCGGCGGCAAAGCAGACGGCGCCGCCGGCGCCGCGTTCGGCCAGCGCCTTGATCACCTCGATGGTCAAATGCCGGTTGACGCCGACAAAGGCAGCATCCGGCGCGCCGGGCAGGTCAGCCACCGAACGATAGGCCTTGCGACCGGCAACCTCGTCCTTGGTCGGATGCACCGGCCAGATCTCGCCGGCAAAACCCATCTTGATCGATTGCGCGACGACGGCTGCAGCCTGCGCACCGCCGAAGACGGCGATCGATTTAGGCCGCAGGAGACGCTCCAGTTTATGCATATGTTATGCCCCGAACGGGCGCAGCAGCGCCCTTGAAATGATGTGGCGCTGGATCTCGGATGTGCCTTCCCAGATGCGCTCGACGCGCGCGTCGCGCCAGATGCGCTCCAGCGGCAGATCGTCCATCAGCCCCATGCCGCCATGGATCTGGATCGCTTCATCGGCAACGTATGCGAGCATTTCGGTGGCCTTCAGCTTGGCCATGGCCATGTCCTGGTCGGTGACGGTGCCCTGATCGTACTTCCAGCCGGCTTCGAACACCATCAGGTCGGCGGCCTTGAGTTCGGTCGCCATGTCGGCAAGCTTGAACGATACGCCCTGGAACTTGCCGATCTGCTGGCCGAACTGCTGGCGTTGCGCGGCGTATTCGACGGCATGGCCAAGCGCACGCTCGGCGCGGCCGAGGCAGGTGGCGCCGACCTGCAGCCGGGTGGCGCCGAGCCAGGAATTGGCGACGTCGAACCCCTTATGGACTTCGCCCAACACCTGGGCGGCGGGAAGCCGGCAATCGTCGAATTCGAGGATGGCGTTGGTGTAGCCGCGATGCGAGACGTTGCGGTAGCCGTCACGGACGGTGAAGCCTTTGGTGCCCTTATCGACGAAGAAGGCGGTGATCTTCTTGCGTTTGCCGCGCGGCGAATCCTCTTCGCCTGAGGCCATGAAAACGATGGCAAAGTCGGCGAGGTCGGCGTGGGAGATAAAATGCTTGGTGCCGTTCAGCACCCAGTCGTCACCGTCCTGCACGGCGGTTGCCTTCATGCCACGCAAATCGGAGCCGGCGCCCGGCTCGGTCATGGCCAGGCAGTCCCATTTCTCACCACGGATGCAGGGGAACAGATATTTCTCGCGCTGCTCGGGCGTGCCGGCCAGGAGGATGTTGGAGGGGCGCGACACGCAGGTCCAGTGCAGCGCGTAATTGGCGCGGCCGAGTTCCTTCTCGTAGAGCAGCCAGGTCACCGTATCGAGGCCCGCTCCGCCGACATCGGCCGGCATGTTGGCGGCATAGAGCCCGGCCTCGATCGCCTTTACCTTGATCTCCTCGATCAGGTCGCGGCGCAGCACGCCGGTGCGCTCGACCTCGCGCTCATGCGGGTAAAGCTCGTTCTCGACGAACGCGCGCGTCGTCTCGACGATGAGCTTCTGTTCCTCCGACAGCCCGAAATCCATGCTCTCAGCCTTTCTTCTTGCCGGTCTTTTTCTTCGGCTTTTCGGCTTTCTTGACCGGTTTCAAGGCTTTGGCCTTCTCGGCCGCCTTGGAGGCCATGGGCTTCTTCGCCGCCAGCTTGGCCAGCTGCCTGGTATAGTCCTTATGCAGCGCGCCGGCGCCCCAGCCCTTGCCTTTGTTTTGTTTCGACAGCGCATCCATGATGGCGACCAGATTGTCGTCGCGGATCTTTTCCAGCTCGCGGATCGACAGCCCATGCGCCTGTTCGTCCGACTGCGTGGCGATCAGGTCGACCAGTTCGTCGTTGAACTCAGGCACGTCCATCAGCTTGGTCCATGGCCATTTCAGGCACGGCCCGAACTGCGCCATGAAGTGGCGCATGCCGGCCTCGCCGCCGGCGACGCGATAGACCTGGAACATGCCCATCTGCGCCCAGCGCAGGCCGAAGCCGTAGCGCATGATGTCGTCGAGTTCCTCGACCGTGCAGATGCCGTCCTTGATCAGCCACAGCGCCTCGCGCCATGCCGCTTCGAGCAGGCGGTCACCGACGAAGGCCTCGATCTCCTTGCGGATGACGACAGGCTTCATGCCGATCGAGGCATACATCTCCTTGGCGACCTCGATCGCCTCGGGGAAGGTCTGCTCGCCACCGACGATCTCCACCAGCGGCAGGAGATAGACCGGGTTGAACGGATGGCCGACGACCAGCCGCTCCGGATGCTTCTTCATCGCCACCTGCATGTCGGTCGGCTTGATACCGGAAGTCGAGGAGCCGACAATCGCGTTGGCCGGCGCGTGAGCGTCGATCTCGGCCAGCACGCGGTGTTTCAGGTCGAGCCGCTCCGGCACGCTCTCCTGGATGAAATCGGCATCGGCGACCGCTTCGGCGATGGTCTTGGCGAAGGTCAGCTTGCCCTCTTTCGGCAGGCCGCCGGGCACCATCTGCTTGTAGGCGCGGCGCGCGCCCTTCATCACTTCGCCGACCTTGCGCGACGCCTCGGGATCGGGATCGAAGATCGACACGTCGATGCCGTTGAGCAGCAGGCGCGCCACCCAGCCGGCGCCGATCACACCGCCACCGATGGCGGCTGCCTTGTTGATGATGCTCATGCTGAAGCTCCGGTTCTTGTCGCGGCGGTTGCGGGATCGATGAGGGGCACGCGCTCGCCGGCTCGGATCACCGAGGGATCGTAGGCCTTGCGGGCAAAGACTTCGAGCACGAAGGGCCGGAAGAATTCCATCGACAGCGTGTCATAGTCGGGGTCGAAGCTGGGCTGGTCCCAGCGTTCGCAAAACTGGTCGCAATCGTCGAAATAAGCATGGCCGGCAAAGCGGTCGCGGGCGTGGCGGTTGCCGCCGAGATGATGGGCATAATAGAGCCGCTGGAAGTCGCCATGCTTTTCCACCACCCAAGTGCATTGCTCGCGCACGAAAGGTTTCAGGATCGAAGCGGCATATTCGTCGTGATTGTAAGGCGCATAGATGTCGCCGATGTCGTGCAGCAGCGCGCAAGCGATCCAGTCGGTGTCTGCGCCGTCGCGCCAGGCACGTGTCGCTGCCTGCAGCGAATGGCCGAGCCGGGTGATCTTGTAGCCGGAAAGACCCGCGTCGAGCTGCACCAGCGCGTCGAGCAGCCGCTCGCCGGTCCTGGCCGCATAGTCGATTTCATGCGCGGTCAGGAACTCGTAGTCGTCCCGGTCGCCATCCTTCATCGCGGTGAATTTTACGGTAGTCATGCCGACCCTCCCGACGAATAATTATGCCGCGATCGGCGCCCGCTTGGTGAGGTTGAGCTTCTGCCGTACCTCTTCCGGTCCAAGGATTCTGGCGCCGAGATTGGTGACGATGCTGGCGGCGCGCTCGACCAGCTGTGCATTGGTGGCCAGCACGCCCTTGTCGAGCCACAGATTGTCCTCCAGCCCGACGCGGACATTGCCGCCGGCCAGCACCGCCGCCGCGGCATAAGCCATCTGGTTGCGGCCGATGGCGAAGGCCGACCAGTTCCAGGTCGACGGCACATTGTTGACCATGGCCATGAAGGTGTTGAGATCATCAGGCGCACCCCACGGCACGCCCATGCAAAGCTGCACCAGCGCATCCGGGTTGAGCACCTTTTCCTCGACCAGTTGCTTGGCGAACCACAGATGGCCGGTGTCGAAAGCCTCGATCTCCGGCTTGACGCCGAGCGCCGTCATCATGCCGCCCATGGCGCGCAGCATGCCGGGCGTGTTGGTCATGACATAGTCGGCCTCGGCGAAATTCATGGTGCCGCAGTCGAGTGTGCAGATTTCCGGCAGGCATTGGCGCACATGTTCCATGCGGTTGGTGGCACCGCCCATGTCGGTGCCTTTTTCGTTGAGCGGCAGCGGCGCTTCCGGCGATCCGAACACCATGTCGCCGCCCATGCCGGCGGTCAGGTTCAGGATGACGTCGACTTCTGCCGCGCGGATGCGCTCGGTCACTTCGCGGTAGAGATGTACGTCGCGCCTCGGCCTACCGGTCTCGGGATCGCGCACATGGCAATGCACGATGGCGGCGCCCGCCTTGGCCGCATCGATGGCGGAATCCGCGATCTGCTTGGGCGAGCGCGGCACATGCGGGCTGCGGTCCTGCGACCCGCCGGACCCGGTCACGGCACAGGTAATGAAGACCTCACGGTTCATCGCAAGCGGCATGGAACTCTCCTCCGAAAGAAATAGACCTCAACAATGCCCGACTTGCCGGAAACTGTTTTGCGTTTTACGAAGCTTCCATGACGAAAAGCGAAAAACCAACGATCTTTCGCGCCGAGCGCTCGCCGCTTAGGGTGACGCTGCTGGTATTTTCCGGTTCGTCGATCATGTGCGTCGCATCCGCCGTCGATCCACTGCGCGCGGCCAACCGCATCTCCGGCGAGACCCTGTTCGATTTCAAGCTGGTCTCGGTGACCGGCGAGGCTCCAGTCACCACTTGCGGCCTGCCGGTGGCGGTCGGCGGCCGCTTCGATGCGGGCGAGTCGACCGACGTTCTTGTCGTCGTCGCCGGCTTCGGCACCCAGAACTATGCAACCTCGGCTCTGTTGTCCGGCCTGCGCCGGGCCGCACGGACAGCAC
>NZ_RZPF01000280.1:0-7523 GCF_004022735.1 Mesorhizobium sp. M7A.F.Ca.AU.001.01.1.1 | reverse complement strand
GTCCGTGCCATGGTCATTTTCGCACTGCAGCATCGACCCGAGCTTCGCCGGGTGATCGTCAGGCAGGCCGTCAGGACGACAATGCGAATCCACATCGGCTGCGAGATGAGCTTCGACTTTCCGCAGGAAACGCCGCTCATCGCGATGCTGAATGTGCACTATTCGCGGGCCTCCGATCTCGAGCGGCCGGATTTCCTGATCTCCAATCCGCCGGTGCCGATCGAAAGCTATCGCGACAGTTTCGGCAATTGGTGCAACCGGCTTGTCGCGCCGCCCGGGCGCTTCACCTTCGGCACCGACGCGGTGATCCGCGACCCCGGCACCTTCGAGATGGGCGACCTGATGGCCTGGCAGCACGAGGTGCGCGACCTGCCGGCGGACACATTGCTGTTCCTGCTGCCCAGCCGTTTTTGCGAAAGCGACCTTCTGGCTGACGAGGCGTGGCGGCTGTTCGGCAACACGCCGCTGGGTATTCCGCGCGTGCAGGCGGTCTGCGACTTCGTCCACAGCCACATCGTCTTCAACTACGGCAATGCACGGCCGACGCGCACCGCGGCGGAAGCCTATCGTGAACAGAGCGGCGTGTGCCGCGACTACGCGCATCTCGCCGTCACCTTCTGCCGGGCACTCAACATCCCAACGCGCTATTGCACCGGCTACATCAGCGACATCGGTATGCCGAAGCCATGGGCAAGCATGGATTTCTGCGCCTGGATGGAAGTCTATCTCGGCGGCCGCTGGCATGTCTTCGACCCGCGCAACAATGCACCGCGCATCGGCCGCATCCTGATCGCCTCCGGCCGCGACGCCGCCGACGTGCCGCTGACCCATATTTTCGGCCCGGGAACGCTTGCCGGCTTCAAGGTGTGGACCAGCGAGATCATCGAGTAGTCGCCGTTTTCCATAGACCGGATCTCTCATGGCCGCTGCCGTGGACGACCCGACATTCGCGCGGTGTGATGCCTGTGGAGCTTTAGCGGCCTGGCCGCTAGACTGCGCCTTGAACGGGGGCAAATGCCATGGCCGGGCACGGCGGCTCAAAAAAGGTGATCTACGCGGCGCTCGCCGGCAATCTCGCCATCGCGCTGACCAAGTTCGCCGCCGCCGCCTTTACCGGCAGTTCGGCGATGCTGTCGGAGGGCGTCCATTCGCTGGTCGATACCGGCAATGGCGGCCTGCTGCTCTACGGCATGCACCGCGCCGCTCGCCCTGCCGATCGCACGCATCCGCTCGGCCACGGCCGCGAACTCTACTTCTGGAGCTTCATCGTCGCGCTCCTCGTCTTCGCGCTGGGCGCCGGCGTGTCGTTCTACGAAGGCGTGGTCCATATCATGGCGCCGGAGCCGGTCGCCAACGCCAAGGTAAACTATATTGTTCTGGGCCTTTCCTTCCTGTTCGAAGGCAGTTCGTGGTGGGTCGCCCTGAAGGAGTTTCGCCGGCAGAAGGGCAGGCAAGGCTGGCTGCAGGCCGTGCAGTCGAGCAAGGATCCGAGCGTCTACACCGTGCTGTTCGAGGACAGTGCGGCACTTCTCGGCCTGATCGTCGCTTTCGCCGGCATATTGGCAGCGGAACTGCTGGAGATGCCGGAGCTCGACGGCGCCGCCTCGATCGGCATCGGACTGATCCTTGGCGCGACCGCGATCTTCCTGGCCCGCGAAAGCAAGGGCCTGCTGATCGGCGAGCCGGCGTCGCCCGAGGTGCAGATGAAAGTGCTGGCGATCGCCCAGCAGGATCCGGCGGTGCAGCGGGCGAACGGCGTCCTGACCGTCCATATGGGGCCGACAGAGATCGTCGCCGGGCTCAGCATCGAGTTCGAGGACCATTTGACGGCGCCCGAGATCGAAGCTTGCGTCGAGCGCCTGGAGGCGCAGTTGAAGAAGGAAATGCCGGAGATCACACGGCTGTTCGTCAAGCCGCAGACGTCAGGCACCTGGGAGCAGCGACGCAGGCTGATCGATTCCGCATCCGATCCTGCCCTGGACTAAAACCGTGCCATTGCCTCACGGCCTTGCGCCGCTAGATTGAAGGGGCTTTGGAGGAACGAAGATGAGAATAGACGGCGGCTGTCATTGTGGCGCCATCACCTACGAGGCGGAGGTCGATCCGGAAAAGACCACGATCTGCCACTGCACGGATTGCCAGCAACTGACCGGCACGGCTTTTCGCCTTACGGTTCCGGCGCCGGAAAGCAACTATCGCATCACCAAGGGCACGCCGAAAATCTACATCAAGATCGTGGCGAGCGGCGCCAAGCGCACCCAGGCCTTTTGCGCCGACTGCGGTTCGCATCTTTACGCCACGTCTGTCGGAGATGGTCCGAAGGTCTATGGAATTCGCGTGGGGACCGCGCGGCAGCGCCAGGATTTGATCCCGACACAGCAGAAATGGCACCGCTCGGCGCTGCACTGGCTGCCTGAATTTCAGGGCATGACCACGTTGGAGGAGCAGTAGCGCCGGTCCGGCACCGCGCCTCAATCGTCGCCTTCGACGACCCTCAGCCTGAGCTGCCCGGTTTTCGAATCGGCAACGCGCGCGCCGGTATCGACCTTGGCGGCGGGAGCCCGTGACGCGGCGTCTACGGCGGCATCGCCGTCGGGCTGCGCGCCGAATTCCAGCGCCTCGATCTTCTGGCCGCGCTTGGTGACCTTCGACGTCGAAACCAGTATGTCGTCGATGTCCTTGGCCGACTGGCCGAAATGCACCTGCAGCTTGCGCACCCGCTCATCGACACGCGCAACATCCTCCATCAGCCGGATGACCTCGCCCTGGATCAGGTGCGCCTGTTCGCGCATGCGGGCATCCTTGAGGATCGCCTGGATGACCTGGATCGACAGCATCAGCAGCGACGGCGAGACGATGACGACGCGCGCACGGTGCGCCTTGTGCACGATCGCCTCGAAATTCTCGTGGATCTCGGCGAACACCGATTCCGACGGCACGAACATGAAGGCAGTGTCCTGCGTCTCGCCCTGGATCAGGTATTTTTCCGAGATATCGCGGACATGGATCTCGATGTCGCGGCGGAAGGCCTGCGAAGCTGCCTTCTGCAGATCGGCGCCATCGGCGGCGCGGATGGCGTTCCAGGCTTCCAGCGGAAATTTTGCATCGATGGCCAGCGACGGCGCGCCGTTCGGCATCTTCACCAGGCAGTCGGGCCGGCTGCCGTTCGACAGCGTCGCCTGGAACTCATAGGCACCGTGCGGCAGGCCGTCGGCAACGATCGCCTCCATGCGCGACTGGCCGAACGCGCCGCGCGTCTGCTTGTTCGAGAGGATCGCCTGCAATTGCACGACCTGGCCGGCGAGCGACTGGATGTTGCCTTGCGCGACGTCGATGATCGCCAGCCGTTCCTGCAATTTGGCCAGGCTCTCATGCGTGGATTTGGTCTGCTCGGTCATGGTCTGGCCGAGCCGGCCGGTCATGGCGTCGAGGCGTTGGCCGATCGATTGCGTCAGTTCCGCCTGCCGTGCGCCGAACACTTCCGCAATGGCGCCCATGCGGCCCTGCATTTCGGCCTGGCTTTGCAGAATGCCGGCCATCCGCACTTCCGCATCGCGGGCATGATCGGCGGCTTCCGCGGCCGCCACGGCGCGCGCCTTGGCCGACCGCCACAACGCAATGACCAGCGCCACGAACAGGGCCAGAAACAGCAAAACGCCGAAGGCCAGCGCATGGCCGAGCGTGATCGTTGTGGCGCCAAGCCGGGCGACAGGCTCCGAAAGGATGGTGCTCAAATCATTCATGTGGACAGCATAGACGATTCGCCGCGATAGCACAGATCAAAACGTGAACGCGCCTGATGCCAACCGGTTGACGCGTTTCGCTGGAGGTCTTAGGTGGAACGCCATGCCGATCAAGCCGCTCATCATCCTTCCCGACCCCATCCTGCGCCAGGTTTCCAAGCCCGTAGAGCGTGTCGACGCGCCTTTGCGCAAATTAGCCGACGACATGCTGGCGACCATGTATGAAGCGCCGGGCATCGGGCTGGCGGCAATCCAGATCGGCGAGCCGCTGCGCTTGCTGGTGATCGATCTCGCCAAGGAAGACGAGACGCCGGCGCCGCATGTCTTCATCAATCCGGAAATCCTGGAGAGCGCCGATGCGCGCTCCGTCTATGAGGAAGGCTGCCTGTCGATCCCGGATTATTACGCCGAGGTCGAACGCCCCGCCGCCGTGCGGGTCAAATATCTCGACCGCGACGGCAAATTGCAGGAGATAGAGGCCGAGGGGTTGATGGCGACCTGCCTGCAACACGAGATCGACCACCTCAATGGCGTCCTGTTCATCGATCACATCTCGAAGCTGAAGCGCGACATGGTGGTAAAGAAATTCAAGAAGCTCGCCAGGGACAAGGCGCCGGGCAAGCTCGCGGGATAAGGTACGGGAGTCCCCTCCAGGCCTATTGTCGGCAGGATTGCCACCAAATGGAGATGCCGACGGTCGACATGCTGATCAGGGACATTCCTGAGCCTTTGAAGCGCGAGATCGAACTGGCGGCGCGCGAGGTCGGCCAGAGCGTCTCGGACAAGGCCATCGGCCTTCTGCGCAAAGGCATAGTTGCGGAGAGGCCGGCCCGAGAGGAGTCGAGCCTCTCGGCGTGGGCTGCAATTCGCTCGGCTTTCGTATCTGAAAGCGCAATTGGCGATGAATACGCGGAAATCATGGAGAAGATCGAAGCGGAAAGATAGCGCGACGGTCGTCCCGCGACTTCGACGGCCTTGACCTGAAGCTCGTAAACCCGTTTGAAGCGGATGCCTGAGCCGGCACACTGCGCGAGCAAGAAGACAGGATACCAGAAGAAAAAATGCCCCTTCGCGTCATCTTCATGGGCACGCCGGAGTTTTCGGTGCCGACCTTGCGCGCGATCGCCGAGGCTGGCCATGAGATATCAGCCGTCTATACCCAGCCGCCGCGCGCTGCCGGACGACGCGGACTGGAGCTGACGCCGTCGCCGGTGCAGCGCGAGGCGGAGCGACTGGGCATCGAGGTGCGGACGCCGGTTTCGCTCAAAGGCGAGGCCGAACAGGCCGCTTTTCGCGCCTTGCAGGCCGATGTGGCGGTGGTCGTCGCCTATGGTTTGCTGCTGCCGAAGGCGGTTCTGGAGGCAACCCGGCTCGGCTGCGTCAACGGCCATGCGTCGCTTCTGCCGCGCTGGCGCGGCGCCGCCCCCATCCAGCGCGCCATCATGGCCGGAGACCTGGAAAGCGGCATGATGGTGATGCGCATGGAAGAGGGCCTGGACACCGGTCCGGTCGGGCTGGTTGAAAAATGCGCTATCGAACCCGATATGACAGCCGGCGATCTGCATGATCGGTTGATGAGTGTCGGTGCTGCCTTGATGGTGGAAGCGCTGGCGCGACTGGAAAGGAATACGCTGACATTCACCACACAAGCTGTGGATGGGGTGACCTACGCCAAGAAAATCGATAAATCCGAGACTCGCGTGGACTGGACTCGCTCGGCAAGTGAGGTCCACAATCATATTCGCGGCCTGTCGCCCTTTCCCGGCGCCTGGTCGGAGATAGGAATTGGCGGCCGCCAGGAGCGGCTGAAACTGCTTCGCTCGACGCTGTCGCAAGGCCTGTCGCCTTCGGAAGATTTGGGCGAGTCGGGAGGAATTCTCGATGACCGGCTGACGGTCGCCTGCGGGGCAGGCGCGATCAGGCTGGTCGAAGTTCAACGGGCGGGCGGAAAGCCCGCTGCCGCGTCGGAATTCCTGCGCGGGGCCAAGATCGAAAAAGGACTGAAATTCTCATGAGCATGATGTCGATACGCGCGGCAACGCCGCGGGATCGCGAGGCCATCCGCCTCGTCGAGGAACACGCTTTCGGCCAGCAGGCGGAGGCCGGTCTGGTCGACGCGCTGGTGACCGGCGGCGACGCGGTTGCCGAACTGGTTGCGGAAGAGGACGGCCAGGTGGTCGGCCATATCCTGTTTTCGCGGCTGTTCGTCCAGAATGGCGGCAAGACCTTCGCGGCCGTGGCGCTGGCGCCGCTGGCGGTGGAGCCCTCGTTCCATGGCAGCGGCATTGGCGGCGCGCTGATCCGCGAGGCGCATATCCGCCTCAAGGATGGTGGTGAGACGCTGGCCGTGGTGCTGGGCGACCCCACCTATTACGGGCGTTTCGGCTATAGCCACACGCGTGCCGAGAACTTCGAAAGCGAATACCAGGGCGAAGCGCTGCAGGCGCTGGCCTGGGGTGACGCGCCAGAAGCAGGCAGGCTGGTCTACGCCTCCGCCTTCACCGCTCTCGCCGCGTAGAACAGTCAGCCGTTTTCACGGAAACGGCGAACTGCACTCCTCTTTGTTTTAACGCAATTCCGAACGGAAAACCGTTTCACACTTTTCCTGGAATTGCTCGAGGCGAGAGCTCTAGCCGCAAATGCCGCGTTTTCGCCTCGACATCGAATATGACGGCAGCCTGTTTGCCGGCTGGCAGCACCAGGCGGATCAGCCTTCGGTGCAGCAGGCGATCGAACAGGCGATCGAAAAATTCTGCGGCGAAGCGATCAGGCTGCGCGCCGCCGGCCGCACCGATGCCGGCGTGCATGCGACCGCGCAGGTGGCGCATGTCGACCTCGTCAAGGCGTGGCCGAGCGACAAGGTGCGCGATGCCGTCAACGCCCATCTGCAGGCGGCCGGGGCGCGCATCGCCATCCTGAAAGCGACGGTGGTCTCCGACAGTTTCGACGCCCGCTTCTCGGCCATTGGCCGCCACTATCTCTACCGCATCCTGAACCGCCGCGCGCCGGCCGCGCTCGACAAGGGCAAGGTGTGGTGGGTGCCGAAGCGGCTCGACGCCGGCGCCATGCACGAAGCGGCAAAGGTCCTGCTCGGACGGCATGACTTTACCACCTTCCGCTCGACCCAGTGCCAGGCCAACAGCCCGATCAGGACGCTGGAACGGCTCGATGTGAGCCGACAAGGCGACATGGTCGAGGTCAGGGCTTCGGCGCGCTCGTTCCTGCACAACCAGGTGCGTTCGATGGTCGGCTCGCTCAAGCGTGTCGGCGACGGCGGCTGGAGCGCGGCCGACCTGAAAACATCGCTCGAGGCGCGCGACCGCGCCGCCTGCGGCCAGGTGGCGCCGCCCGACGGGCTGTTTCTCACCGGTGTCGATTACCCGATCGAGACGAGCCCGGAAAGGCTCTGAACTCCGACATCGTCCGGGACGGTGATGCCGAGCAACGTCTGCAGGCCGAACAGCACCAGCAGCGACGCAATGAACATGCCGACGAAAACGGCCGTGCCGACCGCTGCGCCCCTGCCCATCGTGGCATTTGTCATGCGCCAGGTCAGCACCATAGAAAGGGCAAAGAGGAACAGCGACACAAGGCTCGAAACCTGGCTTGCGGACGACAGGAAAAGCCGGATCAGCGCCGAAGGCAGCATCAGCCAGGCGGTGATGGCCGAAGCCCAGTTGCTGGCAACGACGTAGTGGACGAAGCGGCCGCCTATGCCGGCGCGCGGCGCGATGAAAGCGAGCGCAACCAGCGGCAGCACCCAGGAGCCGCTGTCGACCG
>NZ_RZPF01000279.1:0-7530 GCF_004022735.1 Mesorhizobium sp. M7A.F.Ca.AU.001.01.1.1 | reverse complement strand
CCCAGAAAGGGCGGCGTGCTGCGTGTTGCCATGCAGGTGATGGAGCTGGAAGACCCGCGCAAGTTCAAGGTTTCGCAGATGGGCAACATCGCCATGCAGTTTCTCGAACCGCTGGTGCGCTGGAAGCCGGATTTCACCTTCGAGCCGGTGCTGCTGCAGAGCTGGGAGATCAATGCGGACGCCACGGAATATGTGCTCAAGGTGCGCCCAGGGGTGAAGTGGTCGAACGGCGACGATTTCACCGCCACGGATGTCGCCTTCAACATCACGCGCTGGTGTGAGAAGGATGCCGCCGGCAACTCGATGGCGGGGCGCATGACCGCCCTGATCGATCCCGACACCAAGGTGGCGCGCACTGGTGCCATCGAGGTTCGCGACGACCACACCCTGGTCCTGAAACTGTCGCAGCCCGACATCACCATTATCCCTGCGATGACCGACTACCCGGCATTGATCGTCCACCGCACGTTCAATCCGAAGGCAGCGCCACTGTCGGCCAACCCCGTTTCCACGGGTCCATTCGAGCTTAAAAAACTCGATGTCGGCGTTGCTGCCTCGGTGCGCAAGCGGCCGGACGGGTCGTGGTGGGGCGGCGAGGTGTTCCTCGACGGCATCGACTGGACCGACTACGGCACCGACTCGGCCGCCACCGTCTCCGCTTTCGAATCCGGTGAGATCGACCTGAACGGCCAGACGCAGTCCTATGACGTCGCCATGCTCGACAGGCTGGGCCTGAAGAAAAGCGAGATCGTCACTGCCGCCACCCTGGTCTCGCGCTGCAACGTCAACGCCAAACCCTATGACGACAAGCGCGTGCGCAACGCCATACAGCTTGCGGTCGACAACGAAGCGGTGCTGCAACTGGGCGCCGACGGCATGGGCATCGTCGCGCAGAACGATCATGTCGGACCGATGCATCCCGAACACGCCGACCTGCCGCCGATCAAACGTGATCCGGCCCGGGCCAGGGCATTGCTCGAGGAAGCCGGCCAGCTCGATTTCGAGTTCGATCTGATCTCGGTCGAAGCCGACTACCGCAAGGAAAGCTCCGATGCCGTCGCCCAGCAGATGCGCGACGCCGGCTTCAAGGTGAAACGCACCGTCATCCCGGAATCGGCGTTCTGGAACCACTGGACGAAGTATCCCTTCGCGACGACCAATTGGAACGCCCGACCGCTCGGCATCCAGACCTATGCGCTTGCCTATCAGACCGGTTCGGCATGGAACGAGACGGGGTTCGCCGATCCAGACTTCGATGCCAAGGTCCACAAGGCCAATTCCATCGCCGATCCGGAGCAGCGCCGTGTGGTAATGAAGGAACTCCAGGTCATGCTGCAGGATTCCGGCATCATCGTTCAGCCTTACTGGCGAAAGCTGTTCTGCCATATGAAACCTTCCTTGATGGGCTACCAGATGCACCAGGCCTATGAGCAGGATTTCACACGGGCCTGGCTCGCCGCCTGATCGCGGACGACCCCTCCGACAGGGCGGCGCATTTTCCGGCGCCGCCCTCAGAGCAGTTCACCGTTTCACGGAAACGGCGAGCTGCTCTAACTCTTTGTTTTGAGGCAATTTTGGCCGGAAAACCGCTTCACACTTTTCCTAGAATTGCTCTGGCCTGCTCACCGGGGACGTTGCGCCGAAGCGTCGGCCTCAAGGGCGTTCGAGGGGCAGTGCGGGCTTTGTATCGGGCATGATGCGCAGATGCGCCCACACATGCCCTGCCTTGTCAGGTCGGCCGGGATTGCAGGCCGCCACACCGGACCGGCTGGCACATCAAGTGTGTGAAACATTCTGGTTTCTGCCTCTGTCATCATCTAGCTCCGGTTCATGGCTGGAGCTTACTTTTGACTGGGGGAAGCGAAACCCGCTTTCCCGGGCAACGACCTTCCCGAGAACCGGGAGAATTCGTGCTCTTGGTGCCGAGAGGGACCCGAAGCAGCAAGACGACCGCATGAGCGGTCTGCCGCACCGGGTGCTATTGCCGGATCTCGACAGGTCTCTGCCGCTCAGTTGAAGTGAATTCGCCTGCCTATTGTGCGGAACTCTAGCCTGTCTTGGACGTTAGACCCGCCGTCTGAAAGATATTTCCTACCGACGCGATAGGCAGTATTACGAAGCGGGTGGGACGCCCCGAGCCACACGGCCTGTCGGATATGAAGCAATTTTGCGGTTGAGATCGCGGAACATGCAGCGTTATTTCCATCCGATCTGGAGATCTTAAATTGCCAGCTCGAATATGCTGCGTCTTTGGCAGCTGGCAATTGCTCAGCCTGGTTGCCTCACTTCGCCAATCAACAATGGATGGAAGCTCCCCGGCGGATCAGGAGCATGAGGACTATCTCCTGCTTTATGAAACGGCCGGCGTTTCCGAGCATTTCAAGACCGGTCTTGCTGAACTTGCGTCTAAAGTATGGACCTGGAGACGGATCATATGGGCGTACGACCTTCTGACGTCCGAGCGTAAATATGGGCAACTGCAAATTTTCCGGATCCATCGTCTGATCCGAGACACAATTGGTCTCGACGCGAGTTCCGTAGCTGAAATCTGGGCCTGCTTCGTTAACCGGCCGTCGGAAAAAATACTGCTGGATTCATACCCTGAAGCCAAGATCGTTTTGTATGAGGATGGCTTGACGTCATACCTTCCATTCGAGATGGCAACCATGTCACGGCCGCCGGGCACAAGGTTTCGACGACGCATCACCGCGGTCTTGATTGCAGGACTCTCTACAATTTCACCGGCGTTCCGATTGAGGAAAGCGGCCGACAGGATAGAAAGACACCATCTGAGACGGGTGACGAAGTTTTATTCTTTGCTTCACGAAATCCCCATTCACGATGCACTGGAGAACGTACCAAGATTTCAGGTCGGCGCTTCGCTGATGCGCGACGTAATAGGTGAAGCCTGCAGGGATGCGCTTTCCGGCGGCGATGAACATTGCCGTGCGTCAGCCAACCCACGGATCCTGCTGCTCGGCCAGGCATTGTCGCGAAACCGCATAATGTCGTACGCGCAAGAGGCGGCGATCTATAGACGAATTGCGGAGCAGATCGTCGAGAGGGGATACGACGTCGTCTGGAAGGAACATCCCAGAATAAGCAAGCCCTTCTTCCCCGAATTGCTGGATGCAGTTGGCAATGTGACGGCCGACGCCAACACCAGGATCATGGAAGCTAACCTGCCACACATATATCCGATAGAGCTTGTCGTATCCCGAATGAACATCGTTGGCTGCGTCTCCGGCACGTCAGCTGCCCTTCTTTACCTGAAGTGGCTTTACGGCATCAAAACATACACATTTGCGGAAACCCTGGTCCCCCTCATGACTGGCGCGGATATTCTAATGAGCGAAATGGTAAAAGCCCATGCGGAGCCCTTTTCAACGCTCCAATCTTTGAACGAGACGCAGAAAGGGATCCGTTGAAAGGCGGTAACCCGAACAGGTTGAACACGATCCTCGCTGTCCAAATTCGGACAAACTCGATCTGGGACACCATCGATGTCAAAGCCGCTTTCAGTCCTTCAACGAGCCACCAAGGCCGACGTTCGATCGGAGCCGTTTCCACACATCATCCTGCCTGACGCCCTTCCCCTCGATCTCTACCAGGAATTGGCCGGCACGTTTCCCGCTCCGGAAACGCTCGAAATCGATACACGCCGCAACAACACCAGGTGGGATTATGAGGCCCACCGCGTTCGGTCGAACGAAGCCGTGCCGCAAATATGGCGCGATTTTATCGCCTACCATGTATCGCAAGCATTTTTCGGCGAGGTCGCCGACCTGTTCTATGACGATATTCACAAGCTTTACCCTGATTATTACCCCAATTATGAACGCCTCAAGAATATGAAAGCGGGCATCAGGTTTAGTGACACCTATGCAACACGCGACATACTGATGGATGCGATGCTCAGCGGGAACACGCCGGTGACCAATGCCGGCTCGGTGCGGACAAGCCACATCGACAATGGCGACAAGCTATTTTCTGGCCTGTTTTATATGAGGCCGGAAGATTATGATGCCGTTGGCGGGGACCTGACAATTAGTCGTTTCCAGTCCAAATACGCCACGCTGAAAGCCAAAGCGACACTCTTCAATGATGCCTATGTCGACGACACCCATTTGGAATGCGTCGAAACAGTTCAATACGACAAGAACATTCTTGTATTGTTCATCAACTCGATTGAATCGGTCCACGGCGTCACAGTCCGCCAACCCACCAACAAATCCCGGCTTTTCGTCAATCTGGTTGGAGAAGTCGAAAAGCCATTCTACATCAAAGGAAAAAAGATACGGCCGCGCTACGTCCCGGCGCATCAAAATCAGGATGAGGCGGAACAGACCTGGCTGAAAAAGCTCAAGCAAAAATTGCGGCTTTAGAAGAACAACGCCGTCGATCCGAGTTTCAGCCTGAACTGCCAATACCGAGCCGGATTCGACTTTCCCGGCGGCTAGGCAAAGATTGGAACAGAATGAGATTTTATCCAGCCGTCGAACGGATCGCCTTTTTCGCCACGCTTGCCGCTGTTCTTGCCCTTGCACTGCTGCCTATACCCCGACTTGAAGAGTACGGGATCGATATCGGTTTCCGTTCCGACAAGCTGAACCACGCCAGCGCCTTTGCCGTCATGACTTTCCTTGGAGGGCTCGGCTGGCCCGATCGAAAAGCAAGACTAATCGTCTTCCTGGCCATGATTGGAGCGGCGATCGAGGTCCTGCAGGGCACGGCGCTGATACGGCGCGATCTGGATGTGTTCGACTGGTTTGCCGATTGCGCCGGCATCGCATGTGGCCTCGTGGCCGTGATCTGTGTGAACTGGATCTTGCGGCGCAGAGGTTGAGCCCGCTCTCAAGCCTTATCTGCACGGCGCCGATAGCCACAGGAGTTCGCCCTCGGCTCCATTGACTCAGCGAAATCGGATTGCAACGATCCGATCCGAGAGTGAGCGATTTTTCTAACTTGGCCGGACAGATATTTTGGGCGCGGCACCCAGGAAGTGCGCCATCAGTATTGAGGGACGATGACGATCAAGATCAGGCTTCCGGGCGGTGTATTGAAGGTCAAGCAACGTTATGAGTTGCGGCGGCGAGAGTACAAGGGCGAAGTCCCGGTCTGGCAGTTTGGCAAATATTTCGTCATCTGGTGGCCCAGTACAATTCCTGATCGCCCCTCCAGGAGCTCGAATACTGATGAGGAACTTGAAATGAATCTTCCATCGTCTGGAGAAAGCACGTAAGCTCTATGCATCATGGCTTTGCGAATCAGATTGCCGGGGGGCACACTGAAGGTGAAGACCTACCGGGAACTGCGTGATCGCGAGCGGGATCACAGGGTGCCTGTGCTGAAACTGGGCTCGCTCTATTTCGTCTGGTCCCCGGCCAAACATCATTCGCACAGGCACAGTCCGCGGCCCTGACATTTTTTGCCGAGCGAGAACCGCTTGCACCCTTTTCCTGAAATTGCTCCGGTGCGGCCCATTCCAGCCAGCGCTGACCTGGGTCAGCTTGCCTCGCGCATGGCCTCGGCCGCCTGCAGGTCGACCGACACCAATTGGCTGACGCCCTGTTCGGCCATGGTGACGCCGAACAGCCGGTTCATGCGCGCCATGGTGATGGGATTGTGGGTGATGATGACGAAGCGCGTCTCGGTGGTGGCGGCCATTTCGTCCATCAGGTTGCAGAAGCGCTCGACATTGTGGTCGTCGAGCGGGGCGTCGACTTCGTCGAGCACGCAGATCGGCGCCGGATTGGTCAGGAACACCGCGAAGATCAGCGACATCGCCGTCAACGCCTGCTCGCCGCCCGACAGCAGCGTCATGGTCTGCGGCTTCTTGCCGGGCGGGCGGGCCAGGATTTCGAGGCCGGCCTCGAGCGGATCGTCGGATTCGATCAGCTGCAATTCCGCCGTGCCGCCGCCGAACAGATGCGAGAACAGCCGCTGGAAATGGCCGTTGACGACATCGAAGGCGGCAAGCAGCCGCTCGCGGCCTTCGCGGTTGAGGCTCTGGATCGCCTGCCTGAGCTTGCGGATCGCCTCGATGATGTCCTCGCGCTCCGACACGATCGCCTCCAGCCGGTCGGAAAGCTCCTTCTGCTCTTCCTCTGCGCGCAGATTGACGGCGCCCAGCCGTTCGCGCTCGATCTTCAGCCGGTCCAGCTGACGCTCGATCTCGGGCATCTCAGGCATCGGGCTGTCAGCCTCCAGACCGGTATGGCGAATAACCACATGCGGCGGTGTGTTCAGCGTTTCCTGGATGCGCGCCTCGACCTCCAGCCGGCGTTCGTCGGCCGCGGTCAGCCGCTCTTCGGCGCGAACGCGGCTCTCGCGCGCCTCAGCCAGGAACTGGATGGCGCCGGTGGCGGCCTTGTCCAGTTCGGATTGCCGGTTCTCCGCTTCCTGCAGACGGTCGGCCGCCGCCTTGCGCAAGGTTTCGGCCTCGGTGAGCTGCGACAGCAGGGCGCGCCGCTTGGCGTCGATTTCATCGGGCGCATCCGCCAGCCGCTCGCGTTCGGCCTCGGCCTCGGCCTTGCGTTCGCCAAGCGAGGCGATCTGCGTCGAGGCGTTTTCGGCCCGCTCCAGCCAATTGCTGCGTTCGGCGCCAATGGCATCGAGCCGGCGCGCGCGCGCCTCGGCTTCGCGGCGCAGCCCCTCATGCACCGCACGCGCATCGGCAAGCGCGGCGCGGTCGCGGGCGACATTGGCCGAGGACTGTTCGAGCTGCAATTGCAGATCGCCAAGATCGGGCGCGTCCTGCAGCAGCATTTCCGCCTCGGCGAAGGCGGCCGAAATCTCCTCATGGCTGTCGACGATGCGGGCGCGCGCTTCATCGAGTGCTGCGCGCCGGCTCTGCAATTCGCCGCCGGCCCTCTCGGCCTCAGCCAGTGCATTGCGGGCGGCGTCCAGCCGATGCTGTGCGTCACGACCGGCCTGGCGCGTGTTGCGCTCGGCCTCGCTTGCCAGGCGGAGCGCCTGTTCGGCCTCTCCCAGCGCCTCCTCGGCCTGGCGCAGGACGAGCGTCGCCTGTATCGCCTCGGCATCGAGCTCAGCCAGCCGGTTCTTCTGCGCCAGCCGTTGCGCCGCGGCGGTCGGCGCGTCGGCACTGGCGGTAAAGCCGTCCCAGCGCCACAGCGCGCCCTCGCGGCTGACCAGCCGCTGGCCGGGAGCAAGCAGCGGCTGCAACCGGCGGCCATCGCCGGCGGCATCGACGATACCGATCTGCGCCAGGCGGCGGGCGAGCTGTGCCGGCGCGTGGACCACGCTGGCCAGGCTCTTCACGCCTTCCGGCAGAGCCGCGTCGCCGGGTTGGATCGCGCCTTCGCCCCAATGCACCGGCGCGCTGCGGTCGAGCGGCACGTCGAGGTCTTCGCCAAGGGCTGCACCCAGCGCCGTTTCGAAACCGCGATCGACGCTGATCTGCTCCAGCACGGCCGGGAAGAGATCGCCGCTGGCGGCATTGAGGATTTTTGCCAGCGTGCGCGCTTCGGTTTCGATCCTTGCCAGCTCGGCCCTGGCATCCTGAAGCGG
>NZ_RZPF01000278.1:0-7533 GCF_004022735.1 Mesorhizobium sp. M7A.F.Ca.AU.001.01.1.1 | reverse complement strand
CATCGTGCCGCCGAACTGCCTGTCTGGCTGCACAGATACAATTGGCATCGTCCACATGGCAGCCTAAAGTCAAAAACGCCTATCAGTCGCCTCGCCCTGATCGAGGACAACCTGTTGAAGCTCCACACCTAGGTCACTATCGGGGGGCCTTAAACCTGAACAGCTCCATCGTCGCGGCTGCTGCGGAAGCAGGAGCTATCACTGGGACCCGTACTGGTGCTTGTCAGCCGCTGAGCCGCTACTTCGTCTTAGGAAGAGCATTGTCCTTGCCAAAAGCCGGCCAGTATTTCGAGATTGCCAGTGTGGCGCCGGCTGAAGAGAAATGACCATAGTCGAAATATAAAAACTCTCCTCTATCGAAATAGGCGCAGCGTCCTGCGCTGCACAGGAATTTCAGCGGATCGATGAATGTGGCGCCTTTGGTAAATGAGCGCACACGTTCGTTGACGTCGGGGTCCATCGCGATCGGCCAGGACGTATCGTCCAGATTTTGGCGCTTGGCGAAGAACGCAATTTTCCGGACGTCAGTTGGGAACTGCGGAGACTGGCCGATGACAAACACGCGCACGCCCAGGGCACGAAGCGTAGCGATTGTTTGCTGAAGACCGTCGAAACCTCTGACCTCATAGTCACTCCATCTACCGCTGAGGATAACCGTCTTGATGTCCGCTTCCAAGATGACGTCCAAGGCCTTGCGATTGAACCGGACACAATCAAGACGATCGTACGGGTAGTAATAGAGTATCGGCGCGCAGCTGGCGTACGTATATTCAACGATGTTCGCCTGCAATCGATTTATGTTAGCACCCAAGCCGGAAACATAGTGCGCGGCGAAGGAGTCGCCCCACAAAAAAACCGTTGTTGGAAAACCGCTGGTGCGCGTGCAATCCTCCATATTCCAGCTTTCGATCCGGCTGGTGCCCTCGTTGAAACAGATGCCATTCCTCCAGTCCCCGACGGAAATGCGCCGCTGGACATAGTCCGGAAACCGTTGCGGAAAGCCGTTGCCGAGCGCCCCCGCCGCTCCGCCGGCACAAAGGA
The DNA here is from genome assembly GCF_004022735.1 of Mesorhizobium sp. M7A.F.Ca.AU.001.01.1.1. Taxonomy (NCBI): domain Bacteria; kingdom Pseudomonadati; phylum Pseudomonadota; class Alphaproteobacteria; order Hyphomicrobiales; family Phyllobacteriaceae; genus Mesorhizobium; species Mesorhizobium sp. M7A.F.Ca.AU.001.01.1.1. The sequence continues at coordinate 6,492 of NZ_RZPF01000278.1, read as the reverse complement.
CAACGATCGCGAGCGCTGAAAAGGCGAAGATAGGCCCCGGGGAGGTGAAGGCCCTCTTCTGTCGAAACGGCTGCTCTACAAACTTCCAGGAGAATGCAGCCAATGCGAGGCTTGCCACCAACATCGCACCGGTCATCAACGGATCGAGTTTTTGGAACGAAAGATAGTGCGCGAACGCATTGAGAGGCCAGTGAACAAGATACAACGAATACGAGATGAGCCCAATCCAGACCAGCGGCCTGACTTCGAGCATGCGGGTGGCGACCGTCGAGGGGGTATTTTGGCCAACATAGATCAGAAGGGCCGTTCCGATGCATGGATACAAGGCGTTGTAGCCTGGGAACGGATCACTCGCCGAAATCGCGAAGAACCCGATGGCGAGAAGGCCAAATCCGGCCACCCCCACCGACTCCATCAGGAGTCGGTTGCCCAGCGGCGAGGGGCATTTGAGCATGAGCAGGGCGCCCAACATGAGTTCCCAGATTCGGGTCGGCAGCAGATAGAATCCGGCGGTGGGTGCCAGCGATGTCGCCATCACCGCCACTACGAAGCTGCAGAGAATTATCGGAAGAAGTGTCGTCAGCCAGCGCTTCCCGATGTAGCGATAGATTAGGAACATCAGGATTGGTGCGAAGATGTAGTACTGCTCCGCTACGGAAAGCGGCCAAGTGTGCAACAGTGGTAGAAGCGCGGCATCGATAGAGAAGTAACTTGACGTTTTCCAGAAGAAAACGTTCGACCAGAAGGTCGAGGTAGCTATGATGCTAAGACTGAATCCGCGCAGATCCGGTGGCAGAAGAATGAACAATGCCGCAATGCAGGTGAGAAGCATCACAAAGACGAGCGCCGGCAGAATGCGCCGGGCACGGCGCCAGTAGAAGTTGACGATGGAAAATTGGCCGCGTTCAAGGTCATCCAGGAGGCTTCCGCTGGTTAGGTAGCCGGAGATGACGAAGAAGATATCGACCCCGCTAAAGCCACCCGGGATCGCCGAAATTCCGAAATGAAAGAGTACGACCGGAAGTACAGCAACGGCCCTAAGGCCCTCGATATAGCGCCTATATTGCATCCAGCGGTTCCTTTTATTTTAGATCAGGACGCGATTGGAAGCTTTCAATCTCCGGTAGGAGTGCTGCCGAGATAAGGGCGGTATCAGCCACCTTTATCCGTCCCGAATGTTCTGTAAGTTGCAACTGGTACAGAAGCACGATCGCCATCGCCGGCCTTGACGGCCTGATTGTCGAGCAGATCGCGCGGATCGTTGACCATCACGGCCAGGTTATGTCCTGTCGAACAACCAAGCGGCTGTTTGAAGGATTCTTCATTGGGTAAGGCACCATATGAGGGACAGACCGGCGGACGGGCGTGATAGACAATCGCCTCAATTCGCACTGAGCCGGCGTCGTGTTGATCGCGCAATTGAATGTTGTCTTCTTCGATTGCCAACTGCCTGGCCTGATGGGCTACCCCTGCGCTGAGCTGGGGCGAACCGCTGATGAGGAGGTGGATGGCATCGAACCGGCCGCGACTGGCCTTGTCTAGGAAAACACGCAAACGCTGCCGTTCGGAAGCGCGCAGGCTTTGCAACGTCAGGACGGTGGTCTCCTCTCGGACAAGCATTGGTGCCGATGGTTCGACATCAACTGGCGTAGTGCTTGTGCAGCCACTTACGCTTGGTGCCAGAGCGACAAAGAGGATTATAAAACGCAACATCTTTGGATGACACTATTCGATGATGAAGCCGAGACCGCCCTGGGCGCTTGGCGCGCCCGCACGGATAGCAGCGCGGTCTCGCGGGGGACTTGTCACGGAATTCGTCGGAGCGCCCCCTCCGTTCAAAGCCGGTGCCGCCCGCTCGGTCGGTGCGCTCATCTGGTTTGGGTTGGAGCCTGGTCTTACAATGTAAGGCGTAACTAGAATGACCAGTTCTGACTCCTCTTTTTGAAACGAGGTCGAGCGAAAAAGCGGTCCCAGGATCGCCAGTTCTCCGAGCCAGGGAAAGGCCCTGACATCATTGTTGACGTTCCGCCTGATTAGACCGCCGATTGCGAAGCTCTGGCCGCTGGCGAGTTCGACGACCGTATCGGCTCGGCGCGTGGAAACTGCCGGCACGGAAATTCCGTTGATTTGCACGGCACCTTGCGTCGACAGTTCACTGACTTCGGGCGTTACGTGAATGTTGATTTGATTGTTGCTGAGAACTGTCGGCACAAATTCCAGACTGACGCCGAAGTGACGGAATTCAACCGATACCTGCCTGTTTTCCTGCAGGACAGGAATGGGAAATTCGCCGCCCGCGAGAAAGCTGGCCTTTTCACCCGACATAGCGGTGAGGTTCGGCTCAGCCAGGACGGAAGCTATATGCTCCTTGGCGAGCGCGTCGAGAACCGCGCTGACGTTGACGGCACCGTTGTCGAATCCGATTTCTGCTGTACCGCCACCCTGGGTTGAACCAGACCCAGCGCTTGCAGCGCTTCCGCTTAGAACGCCCACTTTGAAATTGCCGATTTGACCGAAGGCGGACAAGTTGACGCCGAGTGACTTCATGGCGCTGCGTGAGACTTCGGCTACGCGCACGCTGAGGTTAACTTGCAGGGATCCAGCGACCTTGATGTTGTTGACGACTTGCGCTCCGTCGCCCAGATATTGCTCAGTGACTCTTTTTGCGGTGTCGGCGACCTCTGCGTCGGGCGCCGTCCCGCTAAGGATTGCGCCGCGCGGCGTATAGTTGACGCGGATGGGATAGTCGCCGACCTGCTCCCGCAACATGGCGCGTAAATCCCCGATCGGTTGCGTGACAACGATACGCAATTCGGCGAGAGGCTCGCCATTGCCATCCAAGGCGAATAGGCTGGTCCGCCCCGATTTCTTGCCAAAGACGAAGATTGTTTTGCTCGATGGCGCCTGAAAATCCGCGATCGTGGGGTCAGCAACAAAGATGGTCGTGGCTGGCCCGGGCAGATGAACGGTCTCCCCGAGCGAAGAGGAAAGGGTCAGCGTGGCGTTGATGCTATTCGAAGCCGCATGCGGCGGGCCTTTGTCCTGCTTGTTTTGCGCCGCGACACCAAGTGGGAAAGTCACAATAAGCGCGCAGAGGAGATGGCCCAGGTAACGGGGCACTGCAGGTCTTGTAACCTTGTTGGCGATCGCCCGCCAATTGAGCGCAGCGCAAGGATGTTGAAGGATCAGCAAAATAGATCTTCTTTCGATTCGACAAACTATGCGGACGAGGCGTCAGTCAATTCTAGGATGTAACCAATGCCTCGGATGGTCTTGATCCGTGGCGTTGCACCTGATCTGGTCAGATGTCCCCGTAAACGATAAATTCCGACTTCAAGCGCGTTGGCAGACACGTCGTCGTTGAATGAATAGAGGTGATCTTCCAATTGCGCACGGGGCACGATGCGGCCTGCCCGGTTAAGCAGGTGCTCTAGAACACAGAGTTCGCGACGTGCGATCATCATTGGGTGCCCATCAACGAAAACCTGGCGGGCGACCGGATCAAAGTCGAGATTGCCAAATACGAGCCTCAGGTCGGTCATCTGTGTCGCCCGGCGCAGAATGGCTCTCATTCTGGCAATAAGCTCATCGGTAGAGATGGGTTTGAGCAGAAAGTCGTCCGCACCACCGTTGAAGATCGCAATTCGCTTATCGAGATCGTTAAGGCTGCTCATAATGACGGCAGGAACTGAATGCCCGTGGGTCCTCAACTGCCTCAGCCAACCCAAGCCATCGCCATCTGGCAGAGCCAATTCCAGCAGGAGAATTTCATAGCTGGCGCAAGAAAATGCACTCGAAGCCAGTTCCAGAGTACCAACGACATCAACGACGAAGCCGCCATCCCCGAGCGCAAGTCGCATGGCGCGCGCAAGATCCGCATGATGATCCACGAGCAGCGTTCGCATTTCATCTCCTCTCGAAGAGGGACGGCCCATCGAACGCGTCACCGGCGGCCATCTGATCGGAGCACACGGCGCGCAACTCGTCGCAGCTCTCGGAACTGGTCCGAGTCGGAGGGACATGCAAGTCGCTCGGTGGCAATAGGCGCGGGTGAGGACCAACTGACGGGCTCAAATACGCCGGTCGGCGAACCCACGAGGCCAGCAACCCGCGTGCGATTTCTCGTTGCATCATCTCTCCTACGTGCAGCCCCTGCGCTCGCAAGGCAGCGTCGCGGCTCAGAGCCCGATTCCCACAGAGGGTAGGGTTAGCTTTCGAGAAACTGATTGAACAAATCGATTATTTGGATCGAATGCATCCACGGTATGGATGCAGCGCACCATCTTCAACGACTGCGGCGTCCTGATGCACTGTTGTGTCTGTCGTGCTCTGCTTTTTTCGCTGTCCTTCAAGGCTGGCGAGCCTGGTGGAACCTGCGCGTCATTGGCTTGGTAGCTTGAATGCTCAACAACGGAGCGCCCTGCGCAAAGCCGCTCTCATTTCCAAAAAGCCTTGCAATCTGGTTGGAGCACTTCGCGCTCGACACCAAAATAGGCGAGGAAAACTGACGTCTGACAGGGATGTACATGCAACAGCCGATTTGCGGCACCAGCAAACGACCGCGTTCAGGCTGAAGATCGACGACCAACGGCTCCTCGATTTCCGCACTTTTACAAGCTCTTCCTGTGCGGGCGGATGCCGGCAAACAGCAGCACAGGGTCAGCGAAACCGGGAGCGGGCCTGCTTGATCGCCATGATCACATTGCCGCTGTCGCGCGTGCGGAGCGGAATGCAATCGGTCCAGCCGGCGGCAATCCGGTCAGCACCATCGTCTGCACGAAGCTCCCTGACGAAGACGTGCCCGAATGCGCTCAACAAAGCCGGGCGGCGGATCTTTCCAATCGCCGAAGGTGCGGGCTGGCACCGAGCGGCGAACTGCGAACTCATTCCTGCCCGGCGGCGCTGGCCGCCGCGAGCGTCGATGCGGACCCAGCCGCTCCGAATCCTCCCACAACACGATGAGCGCGTCGCGGACATCGCTGCCGTAACAGCGGCTGCGGCTCTTGCCCGCAGACGGCCTCTGCTCACGACGGTTCATAAGACGGATCGCGCGCTTGCGAATAATAGCCGGTTACCGCCTCGAACTCATCCAGAATGCGCCGCTTGTCAACGCCGCAATAAAGCTCCACGATCGCCGCTTCACCGTGTCGCCATGCTGAGCCGCGCCATCCTTCCCCCGAACCGGAATGGCACGACCTGTCCATCCCCTTTGGAACAGGACACTATTGGTAACATTTTGCTTGAGGCAATGCGGCTCGTTGCCTTCCTTTTCGCTGACCGGAAGGGTACCGGAAGTCGTCTATCGCATCTTACCCGCTGAAAGCGGCAACACCTCGACCTCAATCGCAGATCATAGGAAATAGACGATCGCGTCGGGGCCTCAGCATCGGTTCACCGGGTTTCCGTCATCGACTGAAGCGAATTGCCCCATCGACCGTCACCGGGTGGGCCGCGATACGTCGCCGTATATGATTAGCGAGCGCACGTAGCGGAGCCATAGCTCTCCACCCAGCCATGTTCCCCTAGTTGGAAAATGTCCGGCGGACCAGAGGTGCTGTCGTCAGCTTTTCCTGAATAGCGGCCAAGGCAATCCCTACCAGTCCATCACCACCTTGCCGGAACTGCCGCTCTTCATCGCATCGAAACCGATCTGAAAATCGTCGATGCCGATGCGGTGGGTGATCAGGCCGGAGACATCCAGCGGACCCTGCACAAGCGCGATCATCTTGTACCAGGTTTCGAACATCTCGCGGCCGTAGATGCCTTTGAGATGCAGCATCTTGAAGATGACCTTGTTCCAGTCGATCTCGAAGCCGGTCGGCGCGATGCCCAGAATGGCGATCTTGCCGCCATTGTTCATGGTGTCGATCATGTCGCGGAAAGCGGGGGCGGCGCCTGACATTTCGAGGCCGACGTCGAACCCCTCGGTCATGCCGAGCACCGGCATGACGTCGCGCAGCTTCTCCTTCGAGGCGTCGACGACATGCTGGACGCCGAGTTTCTTGGCTAGCGCCAGCCGCACCGGGTTGATGTCAGTGATGACCACTTTGCGCGCGCCGACGCATTGGGCGACGAGCGCGCCCATGATGCCGATCGGCCCGGCGCCAGTCACCAGCACGTCCTCGCCGACCAGATCGAAGGACAATGCGGTGTGGACGGCATTGCCCAAGGGATCGAAGATCGCGGCAATCTCATCGGGCACATCGTCGGGGATCGGCACGACATTGTGCTGCGGGATCGCCAGATACTCGCCGAAGGCGCCTGGACGGTTGACGCCGACGCCGAGCGTGTTGCGGCACAGATGCCCTCGCCCGGCGCGACAGTTGCGGCAATGGCCGCAGACGATGTGGCCTTCGCCCGATACACGCTGGCCGACCTTGTATTCGGTGACCGCTGCGCCGAAATCGGCAACGGTGCCGACGAATTCATGGCCCGTCACCATCGGCACCGGCACCGTCTTCTGCGCCCACTGGTCCCAATTGTAGATGTGCA
>NZ_RZPF01000277.1:0-7599 GCF_004022735.1 Mesorhizobium sp. M7A.F.Ca.AU.001.01.1.1 | reverse complement strand
CTGCCTGATCGTGCGCCGTGGCCACCCGCTCACCAGGGGCAGCGTGGTGCGGCTGGAAGACACCGCCGCCTATGACTGGGTCTTCCAGTCGGGCGGCTCGCCCTTGCGCCAGGCGATGGAGAGCAACTTCCTCAACCGCAACATCGCTTTGCCGGACCGTATCCTGAACACCAGTTCGCTGCTCCTGACCCTGGTCATGGTCGCGCAATCCGATGCCATCGCACCGGTCTCTGTCCAGGTGGCGAAATTCATCCAGAACCCTGACGGGCTGGCCGGCGCCATCGACGTCGTCCAGACCGAATTCGACATCGAGGTCAGGCCCTACAGCCTGATCACGGTGAGGAATCGCGCGCTGTCGCCGGCCGCCAAGATGCTGCACGACTTCATTCTGAGGGAAGTGGGATGATGGCTGGATCAGGTAAGCTTCTCCGGCGAAAGCGCCGCCAGGCCGAGGCCAGCGAAAGCGAACTGGGAACATTATTTCCCGCCGATGCGTTCATGATCTTGCAAGGGACGATTTCTTCTGGAGGCTGAACATGCGCAGCTTCGAAATCATCGACCTGCTTTGCGTGATCGAGGCCTGCAAGCACGATCGATCGGTCGGCAATTTCGTGTCCATGGCTGAAGGCGTGGAAGAATTGCGGGTGTTGACCGGCGACTTCGTTTCATCGGATGACGCGGCGGCAAACGCCCTCGCAACGGTGGCGCTGGCGAGAGGCTGCTCGGTTGTGTTCGACGAACAGGCAGGCGCTGAAATGGTTCTGACGCCTTAGGCTGGAGCGGGTAGCGGGAATCGAACCCGCGCGTTCAGCTTGGGAAGCTGACAAGCTACCATTACATCATACCCGCGTGCGCCCTCGTTAGCATGAGGGTTGGCCTTCGGGCAATCGCAAAGCGGTCCGTTTCGGCACGACGCCGTCGTGCTGCGGATCACGGCGCGCCTGCGGCCGTGAATTGCCGGTTTGCCTTCGCGGCCTTGTCGCTGGTGGCGAAACTTGGCCAGTATTTCGAGATGGCCAGCGTCGCGCCGGCGGAAGAGAAGTGGCCATAGTCGAAGTAGAGAAATTCATTGGTCTTGGCGTCGGCGTATGAACAACCGGCCGAGTCGCACAGATACGTCAGCGGATCTATGAAATCGGCCCCTTTGGTGAACGGCAGAACCCGTGCGTTGATGCCCGGATCCATAGCCATAGGCCAGGATGTGGTTCCGGCATGCTCCCGCTTCACCAAGAAAGCGATCTTCTGGACGTCGGCGATGAATTCCGGAGACTGGCCGACGGTATAGACCTTGACCCCCATCTCGCGAAGCCGGTCGATCGTCTTCTGCAGGCCGGCGAAGCCCCTGGCCTGGTAGTCGGTCCATCGGCCGCTCAGGATCACCGCCTGGATGTTTGCGTCGCGAATGATCGACAAGGCCCGTTCGTTGAAGCGGGTGCAGGCGGGCCGAGCATAGGAAAAATAGGTCAGGTCGGGCGGACAGCCGGCATAGGTGTATTGGATGACATTGGCCTGGATTTTCTGGGCGTTGGGCTCAAGTCCCGATACATAATGGGCAGCGAAAGAATCGCCCCACAGCAGCACATTGGTGGCAAAGCCCGTTGTACGGGTGCAGTCGGCGAGATTCCAGTCTTCGATGCGGGTCCCGTTTTCGTTGAAGCAGATGCCGTTGCGCCAGTCGCCGACCCGGATACGTTCGGTCGAGAAGTCCGGGAACCGTTGCGGGAAACCGTTGCCCAGTGCACCGGCCAAACCACCGGCGCACAGCAGCGCGATGGCCGTCGCCGAAAAAGCGAAGATAGGCAGCGGTGCGGTATAGGCTCGTTTCTGGCGGAAGGGCTGCTCGACATATTTCCAGGAGAATGCCGCCAGGGCGAAACTGGCCACCGTCATCGCGACAATCGTTGGCACACCGACGGTCTTCAGCGAGAGATAATGGACGAACGAGTTGATTGGCCAGTGGACGAGGTAAAGCGAATAGGAAATCAGGCCGACCCAGACCAGCGGCGCCAACCGAAGCACGCGAGTGGCGACAGGTGCCGGCCTGTCCGCGTTATCCTGGCCAGCATAGATCAGCAGTGCTGTTCCGATGCAGGGGAATAGGGCATTGTAGCCGGGAAACGGATCGCTGTCCGAAATCATCACAAAGCCAAACGCAATCAGGGCAAAGCCGGCGAGGCCGATCAGTTCCACCGCCAGCCGACCGGCTAGGACCGGAGGCTTCCGCAACATCAGCATGGCGCCCAGCGCCAGCTCCCATATGCGCGTCGGCAAGAGATAGAAGCCTGCCGTCGGTGCCAGCGAGGTTGCTATGACTGCCAGGGCAAAGCTGCCGACGGCCATCGGCAGAAGTACCGTCAGCCAGCGCTTCGAGACGTATCGGTGGATCAGATAAAGCAGGATCGGCGCGAAGATATAATACTGCTCTTCCACCGAAAGCGACCATGTGTGCAGGAGCGGCCGCAGTTCTGCGTCGATGGAGAAATAGTTCATCGTTCTCCAGAAATAGATATTCGACCAGAAGGTCGCGGCGGCGATCACGCTAAGGCTGAATTCGTGGAGATCCGAAGGCAGAAGGATGAACCAGGCGGCAATGCTCGAGAGCAGGATGACGAAGGTCAGCGCCGGCAGGATGCGCCGGGCGCGGCGCCAGTAGAAGCGGCCGATCGAGAACTGGCCCCGCTCAAGATCATCGAGCAGGCTGCCGCTGATCAGATAGCCCGATATGACGAAGAAGATGTCGACACCGGTGAAGCCGCCAGGAATGGCGGACACGCCGAAATGGAAGAGCACGACGGGCAGCACCGCAACGGCCCGCAGGCCGTCGATGTCGCGCCGGTAGTTCATCCGGCCGGCTCGCGCGCGACCACCATGATCCGTGCGGCCGCACCCGACACGCTCATGCGGCGATGCCTTCGGTCGTGCTGAAAATCCCGGCTCGTCGGTCTCACAGGCTTACCCTCAGGCAGCAATTTTGCTGCGCTGCAACATGGGTGTCAAGGCATATATTGGCTGTCGCGAAATCCGCCAGGAACGCACAGGATCAGGCGCCGGGCAGATAGATTACCGCGTAATCGTCCGAGTAGGCCCGTTTCCAGCCCAACTGGTCGAAGAAGGGAATCCGGCTGTCGTCGGCCGACAGCAGCGCCCAATCTATTGCGTATTTCTTCAGGCGGGCTTCGAGGAGCGGCTTGCCGTCTCCGCGTCCGGTGTCGTTGTCGCTCTTTGTGAAGCCGCCCAGGAACAGCTGGTCCGTCCGTCCGTCGATATAGGTCTTGAACCCATGGAAAATCAGCGTGCCGCCGAAATTGTAGGAATTCAACACATTGCCGGACAGATGATGGCTTTGCGCGAAGGCCAGCGCCCCGCTGGCCGATGTCTTCGGGCTCGGCGCGACCTGATAGGCGCTGCCGAGCACGGCGATCCCGCCGATCAGCAGAACGGCTGCCGTGCCGCAGATGGCGTAGAACCGTCTGGCTAAGAATCTCTCCAGCCCGTCGCGCTTTTCGGCCAGCCATGCGGTGGCTGAAAGCGAGTGATATTGCTGTGCGACCTCGGCCGCCATCACCAGCGGAATCAGCAGGAAGAACAGATACATGAAGCGCACATGGGCGAGATAGACATGCAGGGTGAAGACGACGAACAACGCCTTGGCCCAGCCAATTCGCAACCGGGACACCAGAAGCCCGAAAAGCGCCAGCAGCATCGCCGCTTCCTGGACAGGACTGTCCGGCTGACTGAACGGTTTCCATTCCATGATCAGCGACACCGCCTCATTGCCGTAGGCCACGGCGAGCGTCGCGAGGATGGCCTGGACGCCGTAGGGGTGGATCAGGCTCACCAGCGGGCAAAGCAGGCCGAACGCGATCCACTTCGCCAGCAGGGACGGTTTCGACAGGCCCGTGCGCGCCAGCAGATCGAGACCGGCGAAAGCCGCGATGACGAAGCTCAAGGTGAAGGTGGCGTGCAGGTTCGCCCATAATACGACCAGCACAAGCAGCCACCAGGGCGGCGCCCGTTCTTCCCTTGCCGCACCGAAGAGGACCGCTGTCCAGATGACGATGATCGGGAAGGTGAAGACATGCGGACGCGCCGTGAAGATCGGGTTGATCAGGAACACCGCGGCGAACGCCAGTGTAATCGCCAGGATCGGCTTCAGCCATGCGCTGAGAAACCACCCCATCAGGAAAACCGTCAGGGAGATCGAGGCGATGATCGCGTTGACGACCCCGTTCCAGCCGCCCGCCCGGTAGGCAAGAGCCAGCAGGACCTGCCCCAGCCATTCCTTGGCAATCCAGGGCTGGCCGGCAAACGTGTAGGAATAGGGATCGACGGTCGGAAATGTCCGGTTAGTCAGGAAATCCAGACCGACCTTCACTTGCCACCAGCTGTCGGGATCCTGCAGGGTGGCGCCTGCCTGGGCACCCAACGCACCCGCCATCGCCAAGGCCGCGAGCAGGCAGAAGATCAGCCTGCTCCGCTCGTTGTATGTCGCGGCCGCCGCACTGGCCTGAGCGTCGTTCATGCTGCGCCGCCTCTAATCGGTTCCGGTGACAGTTGGGTGTTCAAGGTGTTGGATTGGCGGGCTGCCGCCGAGGCTTGTCGGCCACCCGAACTGTGCGGTCGGTGCTGTCGTCCCCACGCCCCACAAACACGAAGCGAGCCGAGCCAAGATAGAAAACAACCGAATAGACGCAGATTCCCGCGAGGTGGACCAGCGGGTTTTCGACGATGCCTGCTGAACGGGCGGCGATTACGACGGCCAGATTGATGCTGTAGGCGACCAGAAAGACACCCCCATAGCGCAGCGCGGTCCCGGGCTTGAAGCCATCGGCTCTGCTGAAGGTCCATTGGCGGTTGAGGAAGAAGCCGAGGACAAGGCCGGCGGCATAGCCCGTGGCGTTGGCAAGGATGTCGCCCAGACCCAGCGCAAGCCCGGCCAGAATGACCGCGTATCCCAGCGCCGTGTTCAACAGACCGACGGCGCCAAATCGCAGCATCCTCGGGAAGTCAAACGGCAGGCTTGACCACATGCGCAAAATATTGGGCTCCGACAGGTACCTTGGTGAGGAAGCGCTCGAACGGCCTCAGTCTCGCAAGCATCCGAGGAAAGAAAATCCGGTAGACGATCCTCGTATTGGCAAGGCCCGCCTCGGCCATGCGCCCGCGCATCTCGCGCGAATTTATCAAAACCGCGTTTTCGTCGAAGGCACAGTTCCTCACCGCGTGCGTGGTCAGCGGGTTCCAAGGATTGTGTTCGAAGACGAAGAAGCTGCCGCCATAGGCCAGCACCCTGCCGATCTCGGCGAACAGTCCGATCTGCAGGTTCTCGGGGATATGGTGGAAGACGCAGGCCGCGAAGGCCAGGTCGAAGCTGCCGTCGGCAAAGGGAATTGTCTTGCCGTCGAAATGCGTGAAGGCGGCCTGGCCGGGAAAGCGCTTGCTGGCGATGTCGAGCGATTCCCGCGAAGGATCGAGCAAGGTGATCTCCGCGTCGGGAAACGCGTTGCGCATATGGCCGAGCGAATTGCCGACGCCGGCGCCGAAATCCAGTATTCGTCGCGGTTTGACACCGGCCCGCCGCAGCGTCGCGGCGACGTCGTCGATCTTGTACCTGGCGAAGAAATCCGGGTTTTCGCCGCTCAGCCTTATGCTTGCGGCATGCTGCTCCTGATATTCCCGCGCAAACTGGTCGAATTCCGCCTCAAGCACGTGCGGCCCTCTTTGCCATCTCCTGCAGGCGATGGACCGGCAATTCGCCGTCCTCCACCGCCTGGCTGCGCGAAACGATCTCGTTGACGAAGTAGAGCGGCCGCCGCTTTGTCTCCATGTACATGCGCCCGAGATACTCGCCGAAGATTCCAAGCACCATAAGCTGGACGCTGCCGAGGATCAGCACGATCGCGGCGAGGCTGGTCCAGCCGGGCAACACGTTTCCGACCGACCATTCGAGCAGCGTGTAGCCGAGCACGACCAGCCCCAGAAGCCCGAACATCATTCCGAGCAGCGAGGCGAACCGCAAGGGCACGATGGAGAAGCTGGTCATGGCGTCGACCGCCAGAAGAAGCATTTTCTTCAGCGGATAGTGGGTGGTGCCGGCAAAGCGGCGGTGCCGCTCATAGGGGAAAGCCACCTGTCTCAGCCCGATCCAGCTCACCATGCCGCGAATGAACCTGTAACGTTCTGGCATCGCGTTCAGATGGTCGAGCGCGCGACGGTTCATCAGTCGGAAATCACCGGTATTCGGGGCTATGTCGACGTCGACCATCCGGCGCAGCAAGCGATAGAACATGGATGCGGAGGCGAGCTTGAACCAGCTTTCGCCATCGCGCGTCAGCCTCTGGCCGTAAACCACATCGAAGCCTTCGTTCATCTTCGTCATCATCGCGCCGAGCAGTTCAGGCGGATCCTGCAGGTCGGCATCGAGAATGAGAATGCGCTGGCCGCGACAGAATTCGAGCCCGGCGCTCAACGCGATCTGGTGGCCGTAATTGCGGGCAAGGTCGATGGCGACGATATGGTCGTCCTTTTCGGCCAGCTGCAGAATGGCCTCGCGCGTACCGTCGGTCGCGCCATCGACGACAAGGACGATCTCGTAGGAAGGGCCTTGCCCAAGGCATGCGGCCGTTACCCGCCGATGCAGTTCGGCCACGCCATCCAGCTCGTTGTAGCATGGGATGACCACCGACAGCATGACGCCGCGTCGCGCGGTGTTTCTCTCCGTCTCCACCAAAGCCTTGCTCCCGCTATCCGATTGGGAATAGCGGCAATTGGTTAGAAAACAGATAAGCCAGCGGGATCGGCCGCAACCGTGGGCCGGCCATCATTTCTGCCGCACGCGGCCACCGCCCGAACCGGCAACTCCATGCGGATGCGGGCGCCTTGCCAGGAGCCGGCCAATATCCGGATGGAGCCATCGTGCAGCAGTGCGATCTGCCGGGCAAGGTTCAATCCCAGGCCCGCGCCGCGCGATTGCGGCCGCAGTCGGTAGAAGGGCTCGAAAACGTTCTCGTGCTCATCGGCTGGAATGCCTGGGCCTTCGTCGCGGATTTCGACGCCGCCGTTTTCATCGATCGCTATGGTGATCGTGCCGGAACCGCCGCCATGATCGATGGCATTGCGCACGAGATTTGCCAGCGCCCGCTCGATCTGCAGCACGTTGATCTCGACATGGACCTTGTTGGCTGGCGGCTCGAAGGCAAGATCGTAGCCTGCTTCGATGGCGAGCGGGGCGAAGTCGGCGGCGACCCGGCCGACAAGATCGCAGAGGTCTATGATCTGGCGCTGGTCCGCCGGGCGGTCGAGCAGCTGGTGGTCGAGCAGCTGTTGCGCAAGATGCGACAGGCGCTCGATGTCATGCAGCAGGCGCGCGCTTTGCGGTTCCTGCTTCAGCAATTCGGCGCGCGTGCGCAGGATGGCGATCGGCGTGCGCAGTTCGTGCGCCGCGTCGGTGAGGAAGCGGTTGTGCCGGTCATAGCCCTGGGCGAGGCGCGCCAGCGTCTGGTTGAAGGCATGCACCAGCGGCGCGATCTCCTGCGGCACATTCTTGACCGGCAGCTGCATCGCACGGGTGCCGATGTCGATGCGCGCGGCCTGCTGGAC
>NZ_RZPF01000276.1:0-7620 GCF_004022735.1 Mesorhizobium sp. M7A.F.Ca.AU.001.01.1.1 | reverse complement strand
GTCGGTGTACTGCTCGCCATTGATGACGAATTTCAGCCGGGAAAACCGATCCCAATCCAGCTCGGCACCGGGAAAGACGAACGGCTTGCCGACATAGAAATCGGCCAGCCGGCCGCCTGGCGACAAGCGTGTCTCGGCATCGATCAGCCGCTCATGAAACAGCCTGTGGATCGGTTCCGCCGCCACCTCCTCGACGGTTACCGGATGCAGCGTTTCGAGATAGACCTTGAGCAGCCTGGCCGACAGGTCGCGCTCGGCAAGAACGGCTTCTCGCCGTTTGCCGGCATCGTCCTGCGCATCCAGCGCGAACAGCACATCCGAAAACCTCGGATCCGTGCGCCGCCGATAGACAAGGATCTGCTCGCCCGGTTGGGCCGACATATGCACGGGTTGATCAACCGGCAGGCCGGCGCGCGACAGAATCTCGGCGCGGTAATACTCGCCCGTCATCGCCTCTTCCCGCTCCTCCTGATGGAACTTGAAGAAGTAGGCCTTGCCGTCGTCCTCGAAGAAGCCGTTCAACGAATTGAGGCTGTATTTATCGAAGTTGATGCGGACATTGCGGGGGCGCATCGCGAACAGGTCGCCCAGCAATGCCGCCAGCGCGCTTTGTGCTTCGGCAACATCATGCTGCGCGAGTGCCCGGATCCGCGCCGTGCGGCTCGGTGCCGGCGTCATCTGTCGCTCTTGCATTCGACCTGCTTCCGTCAGCTGCTTTTTGAAGGGGAATAGCGGCTGCCGAGCGAGTAGCGGCTGCCGGCATAAGTCAGCTTGCTGATCGTCGCCACCACCGCGCCCGTCCATGTCCGGCGGTGCAGGAAAAGGCAGCAGGCGCCGACATCGATGCCCAGATGCCGCGCCGTCTCGGCATCCGCCGGGATGGCGGAAATGATATGCTCGACCTCGGTCACCGGGGTTTTCTGCATGAGGTAGTCATAGGTCGCCGTCTTCGAAAAATCCTGCTTGTCATAGTCGGGGATAAGGCTCGGATTGACGAAGCGCTCTTCGAGTTGCACCGGCAGATCGTTCTCGAAATTGACGACGACGGAATGATAGATCGAGACGCGCTTTGGAAATTCGAACGACAGCGCCAGCTCTTTTGTCGGCATGATGGTTTCGAGGACGAGGACTTCGGAACGATGTCTGTTGCCGCGCTCGACGATCTCGGCTGCGATGTTGTTGATCTCGATCAGCGTCGACTGTGGCCGCGGTGGCGCGATGAAGGTTCCCACACCTTGCAGGCGGATCAGAAACCCGGCCGAGGTCAATTCTCTGAGCGCCCGGTGAACCGTCATCCGCGAGACGCCGAGTGAAGCGACCAACTCATTCTCGGACGGCAGCTTGCGATCTTTGCCCCACCGGCCCGTTCCGATGTTTGCCAGGATGTAGTCCTTCACCTTCTCGTAAAGAGGGCTGGCGGTGTCGGGCAAAGTGATCATTTCAAAAGTCCTTTCCGGCGATTCATCGGAAATCACGACTCGACAGGTTGCCGCATGCGGATGATTGTTTTCAAGCCGTCGCTGCGCCCCGCCAACAGCCGCTCATAGGCAGCCGGAATGTCATCCAGGCCGATCTCCTGGTCGATCAGCGCCAGCAGCGGTTCGCTCAATTCACCCAGCATCCGCACGGCCTCGGGCAGTTCGTCGGCAAAGGCATGGCATCCCAGCAACCCGATTTCGCGTTCGACCAGCGTATTGGGATCAATGTCGAGGCGGCCGTGGAAGATGCCGACCATGGCGATCGTACCGCCGGGATCGAGAACGCCGAGCAGCTGATTGAGCGCCGCGACGCTGCCGGTCGCCTCGATGGCCGCGAGCAGCGGGGCATTGGCAGTTGCGGCGGCAACGGCGTCCCGGCTCAGATCGACGATCCGGGCACCCGTCACCCGCGCCACCCGGGCGCAGCGGCTCTGGTTGCGGTCGGCGATCAGCACGGTGCCGGCGAAGGTCCGCGACAACAGCAGGGCGGCAAGACCGCCGATCGGCCCGCAGCCGACGACCAGCACGAAGCCTGTCGTTTTCGGCAGGCGCCGCACCGCGTGCAGCGCCACCGCCAGCGGCTCGGCCATTGCCGCGACCCGCTCGTCGAGCCCGGCATCGATGATATGCAAAAGCCGTGCGGGCAGCACGGCCTGTTCGGCAAATCCGCCGTCGCAGATTTCTCCGACGAAGCCCAGTGACGCGCAGAGATGACGCCTGCCGGCTTGGCATTGCGCGCAGTCTCCGCACCAGAAGCGGGAATCGGCGACAACCCTGTCACCGATAGCGAAGGCGTCGACGCCCGCGCCGGTGGCGGTCACCGTGCCGGTGAGTTCATGGCCGGCCGTCGAAGGCGACCGGCTTATCCACTGTCCCGTGCGGAAATTATGCAGGTCCGAACCGCAGATGCCGGCGGCATCGACCCTGAGCTTCACCCAGCCTGCATCCGGCGCGCCCGGCGTCGCGATGTCCTCGACGCGCAGATCGCCGGGCCCGTAAAGTCGTGCCGCCTTCATCTCGATCGGTTCCGCTCAGCCGGCAAGATAGCGGTCGCGGATCTCCGAGACCGCGTTCTCATGCGAGCTGAAGCCCTCGTAGCGGGCGAGCCTGCGGGCGTGCAGAGCGAGTTCCGGATAGGCCACCGAGGTGACATAGCCGACCGACGAGCGCTTGACGAAATCCGTCACCGAAAGCGGCCCGTAGGTCCGCGCCCAACGGCTGGTCGGCAGCACCGCATTGGGTCCAAGCACGAAATTGGCCAGCGTCACCGGCGTGTGCGGCCCCATCAGGATTTCAGCCGCCTCCGTGATGCGCCCGAGATGCGCGAACGGCTCCTTCGACAGGATCTCGAGATGTTCGGGCGCATAGTCGTTGATGAAGCGGTAGCTGTCTTCCAGCGACGCGGTCAGCACGATGCCACCGCGCTTGCCGGTCAGCACCGCGCGTGAAAACTCGACACGCTGCTCGGTCATCCGCGACCAATGCTCCGGGATTGCAGCCAATGCGGCTTCGGCGACCTTGCGGCTGTGCGTCACCAGATAGGCCGAGGAATCCGGCCCGTGCTCGGCTTCGATCAACAGGTCGAGCGCGGCAAGCCCGCCGTCGACGCTGTCATCGGCAAAGATGATCGCTTCGGACGGCCCGGCCGGAAGGCCTGTGTTGATGACCGAAGACAGCACGCTCTTGGCCGCCACCACCCAGGGGCTGCCGGGGCCGACGATCTTGAGCGCGGGCTTCACCGTCTCCGTGCCGTAGGCGACGGCGGCAACTGCCTGAGCGCCGCCGCATTTGTAGACGGTTCCGACGCCGGCGAGGCGTGCGGCGACCAACGTTGCCGCGTCCACCGAACCATCCGATGTCGGCGGCGTCACGATGGCGATTTGCGGCACGCCGGCAATCACCGCCGGCACCGACGTCATCATCGTCACCGATGGGAAAGCACCCTTGCCGCGCGGCACGTAGAGCGCAACGGAAGCGATCGGCGTGTACCGGTCGCCGGCATAGGCGCCCGGCCGGACTTCCTTGAGCCACATCGTTTCCGGCTTCTGCTCCTCATGGAAATGCCTGATGTTGTCGATGCCGAACTGGATGCTCTCGACGACGTCCTTTTCCACCTTGTCGAACGCCGCGTCGAACTCGGCTTCCGACACCTGCAGCTCGCCCTCGGCGACATTGGCCTTGTCGAGTTCCCTGGCGAAGCGGATCAAGGCGGCGTCGCCTTCGTCCTTGACGGCCTGGATGATCGGCCGGACCTTCTCGACGAAGACCGTCAGATCGGCCTCGGCGCGCTTCAGCAGACTGGCGCGCTGGTCGGCATCGATGGATGACAAATCGTGGAAGCTGATGTCGGACATGGCTGCTCGTTCTCCTGGAACTCTTGGAACGCAATCACGGCTGGCGCAGGCCGGCCATATGCTGCGGGCCGACAGGTCGACCCTGAACAAGGATCAAAGCCGTCGAGAGGCTTCACTCGGCCAAAAGTATATACATGTCTATGTGACGGTCGCCAGCGATTTTTCCATCTTCCTTCCCGTCGAAACTACCGAGATAAACCTGCCTCATCAGATCGAGGCGAGAAAGCCGCCATCGACCGGAATGGACTGGCCGGTTATGTAGGCCGCCGCATCCGAAGCGAGGAACACGGCGATGCCATGCAGGTCGGAGAGATCACCGAAACGCCGCTGCGGGATCTTGGCCAGCATGGAGTGCTGCCATGCCTCGTTGTTGTAAAAAACGTCCGTCATCGCCGTCCTGAAATAGCCCGGCGCGATGGCGTTGACCCTTATGCCAAGCTCCGCCCACTCGGCCGCAAGCGCCCGCGTCATGCCGAGCAGGCCGGACTTCGACGAGCCATACGGCACCGCGGTTGGGATTCCGACTTCCGACGTCAGCGAGCACAGGTTGATGATGGTGCCGGGACGGCCGGCGTCGCGCATCTGCCGCGCGGCGGCCTGGGCGCAGAAGAACGCTCCCTTCAGATTCGTGTCGACGATCCTGTCCCACAGCGCCTCGTCGACATCGAGCGAGGGCCGCACCTCCTCCATCCCGGCATTGTTGACGAGAATGTCGAGACCACCAAGCAGGCTGGCAGCCTCGTTGGTGGCTGCGCGGCAGCGGCCGACATCGGTGACGTCGAGAGCGATGGCATGCGCCACCCCACCGGCCGCGCGGATGGCGACCGTCGTGTGCTCCAGCGCGGCCAGGCTGCGCGCCGTGACCGCGACGTCGGCGCCGGCAGCACTCAGCGCTTCGGCGATGCTGCGCCCGATGCCACGGCTGGCGCCGGTGACAAGCGCCTTCCTGCCGGAGAGATCGAAGAGAGAAGCGTTGCGCATGTGATCCTCCTGGTCGGTGTCGGTTTCCGCTTCGGCGTAGAGACTATCAGGTCAAGTTACATATACAAGCATATACAAAGCATTTCAGCTGCGGTACGGATGACGAAATCCACCGCAGAGGAGCCAGCCCGTGTCGAAAGCCTCGGATATGGTCCGCACCGAAGTCAACCGCCTGTCGCCCTACAATTCCGGACTGACCATTGACGAGGTACGGAAACGATACGCACCGGCCAGAATCGCCAAACTGGGCTCGAACGAAAACCCGCTCGGGCCCAGCCCGACCCTCGCCGCCACGATGCATGCCGGCTCCGAGATGTTCCGCCTCTATCCGGATCCTGCCGGGCGCAAGCTGCGCCAGGCGATCGGCGACAAATATGCCGTCGCCGAGGACCAGATTATCCTCGGCAACGGTTCCGAAGATCTTCTCTCCGTCATCAGCCGCGCCGTGTTGCGGCCGGGCGACGCCGTCGTCACGCTCTATCCGTCGTTTCCGCTGCATGAGGACTACACCACGTTGATGGGCGCTACCGTCAATCGCGTTGTCGTCAACGACGATCTGACCATCAATGTCGATGCGCTGGTCGAGGCGGTGCGCGAACGGCCGCGCATGCTGCTGTTCTCGAACCCGATGAACCCGGTCGGCAGCTGGCTCTCCGGCGGCAATCTGTCGAGGGTTCTGGATGCGACGAGCGACGAGACGCTGATCGTCATCGACGAAGCCTATGCCGAATATGCCAAGGGCGACGACTATGCGTCATCCCTGCCCTATCTGGGAAAGCTCGACCGGCCGTGGATCGTGCTTCGGACCTTTTCCAAGGCGTTCGGCCTGGCCGGATTGCGGATCGGCTTCGGCATCGTCGGCGACCCGGAGCTGCGCACGCTGCTCGACCGCGTCCGCACGCCTTTCAACGCCAACGGCATGGCCCAGGCCGCAGCATTCGCGGCGCTGGCCGATGACGAACACCTCGCCAGGGTCGTAGCTCTGGCCAGGGCGGAGAGAAAACGCGTCGAGACTTTCCTGGCGAGCAAGGGCCTCGACGTCGCCGCCTCCAGAGGCAATTTCCTGTTCTTCAACTGCCGGCAAGATGCCTCCGTCTTCGTCGAAGGCCTGCTGCGGCAAGGGGTCATCGTCAAACCGTGGAAGCAGCAGGGCTTTGACACCTATGTGCGTGTCAGCATCGGCTCGACTTCGGAAAACGACCACTTCATGGCCGCTCTGTCGACGCTGTTGTGAATGCACGTCTGGGCGGATCGCTCCGCGCTTGGGAGCCGATCGCTGCCGCCCTATTTCGCCCAAGGCCTTGACCGACGCTTGGCTTGGCTGCCGTGCGGATCGTCGATGACCACAGCGTATTTATTTGGCTTCGGACCAGCCGCAGGCCTTAACTTTCGCAGCGTGGGTTTTTACATCCGGGGGGTCTGCAAACGATCGACGCTTGAGGAGGCTCCCTTGCAGCAGCCAGATGACATAGCCGCCCGCCGATTGGGCATTCTCATCGAGCAATATGTGGAAGCGCGTAAAAAGCGCTATGACTATGTGTCGACCGAGCAGGCCTATCGGGCCATCCGGCAGGTCCTCAAACCCGCCATTCCCGATCGCGAGCTCGACGACATGGTCGCCTCACTTGCCGTCAAGAACGGCCTGGCGGTCGTCTTCGATCGTCAAACCAAAGCATCGGCCGATGATGTTCCGAGGCCAAGCCCCTAGATCGACGCACATCTGCCGGCGCCGGGCGCCATATCAATGCGGGGCCAAACGCATCGTTCGGCCCCGCATCGATGTGCATCGCCGGAGGAACCTGCGACACACCTGCGCCGTGGGCCTGTGTGCCGCAAGCCGACGGGCGTGGCGGCTTCAAGCGGCGGTGCTGACCTGGCCCGGCTCGAGGATCGACTTGACCTTGTCGGCGACGGCGCGTCCCAGATCGGCGTTGTTTGCGGCGGTGAAATGAATTCCGTCGACACCGTCCGTGGTGAGGTAATCGCCGGCATTGAGGAAATCGATCTTCATGAAATCCGCCATCGCCTTGTACTGCCTGGCCAGGTCCCTGGATTTTTCGTGCCCGCCGCCGAACATGCCCTCGAACCATGGATCGGGCATCGGGGTCAGCGGCGGCGGCGCAATGACCAGCGCCTTGGGGGCCGGATAAGGGGTGCCGATGCCGCCGGCACTGGTCAGGATCTGCCCGACCAGTTTCGCCATTCCATTGGCGATCTCATAAGGCGTCCGGCGGAAATAGGACTTGGTGTCGTTGGTGCCGAGCATGACGATGACCAGGTCCAGCGGCAGATGGCTGGCGATGGCCGAGGGCAGGTAGTTCGCCCCGTTCAGGCGCGGATCGTTGGGGTCGTCGAGACATGTCGTGCGCGCGCTCAGGCCTTCCTCGATGATGTGGTAGCCCCCTCCCAGCGCCGCCGCCATCACACCGGTCCAGCGCTGGTCATAGGGGTAGCGGTAGGTCGGCGACCCCTCCTTGACCGGAACCCAGCCCCAGGTCAGCGAGTCGCCATAGCACATGATGTTTTTTGGCGGTGACATCCATGTTTCTCCATCTGTTTGCAATTGTCTGAACGCGTGGATTTGTCGGTCCCGGCGAACACCGGTCGGCTTGCTTTCGCCGTCTCAGGTCAGGGGTTTCGCACCCGCACTCCGTAGAAGATCGCGGCACCCAGGATGATGACGCCCTGCGCGATGAGCTTGCCGGGCTCGTCGATGCCGAGCACGGTCATCACCACGAACAGCAGCGCAAAGCACAACGCCCCGAAGAAAGGTCCCCAGACGCCACCGTCGCCGCGACCGAAGACGA
>NZ_RZPF01000275.1:0-7624 GCF_004022735.1 Mesorhizobium sp. M7A.F.Ca.AU.001.01.1.1 | reverse complement strand
AAGAGGCCCACGCCAGGTCCGGCTGACCAATTTCGGCGAGGAATTCGCCTTGCGCGTCCGCGACATCCTGCGCTCGGTGGATGAGCTGACGGATCTGGCCCGCGCCTCGCGCGACCGGCTGGTGGGACGGTTGCGCATCGGCGTGATCCCGACGATCGCACCCTACCTCCTGCCTGCCATCATCGGCAACCTCGCCCGCATGCATGACGGGCTCGATATCCACGTGCGCGAAACGCAAACGCAAAAGCTGATCCAGGAACTGGCCGACGGCCGGCTTGACGCGGCCATCGTCGCCTTGCCGGTGTCGGAACCCTCGCTGACGGAAATCGTGCTGTTTGCCGAGAACTTCGTGCTGGTCCGGCCCGGCGAGGACGAGGGAAAGCCGGTCCCCAACCGCGAAATGCTGCGCGAGATGCGGCTGCTCCTGCTGGAGGAAGGCCATTGTTTTCGCGACCAGGCGCTGTCGTTCTGCAACATGCATTCGGCGCGGCCAAGGGAGTTGCTGGACGGCAGCTCGCTGTCGACCCTGGTGCAGATGGTCGGCGCCGGTGTCGGCGTCACCTTGATTCCCGAAATGGCCGTGCCGGTGGAGACGCGCTCGGCGGCGGTGTCTGTCGCCCACTTTGCCAACCCCCAACCGTCGCGGACGATCGGCATGATCTGGCGCAAGACAAGCCCGATCGCCAAACAGCTGATGCTTATATCCGAAGTGGTTCGCCAGGCGGCCGAAACGTTGCGCGCGCAGCACAATCCGGCATCGGTTGAGCTGAACTTGGTAGCAGCCGCCCAATGAAGGCTTGGCTGACCCGATCGTCAGCCTGCCGCGTGGAACCGGATCTCGCCCTTGTTCAGGAAGCAGGTCTTGTTGAACAGCGACAGATCCAGAGGGTTCGGCAACCGCACATCGCCGATATCGGGAACCGGCTTCTGCGCCGGGTCGTAGGACCGGTCGATCTGCGAGATGAAGACGAGGATCAATCCCCTGTCGCCGGCAAACGCTTTCAGCGTGCGAACCTGCGCCATCAGCTCCGGATTTTGCCGCTTTTGGTCGAGCAGTTGCAGGTAGTCGATCACCACCAGCGTGCCGCGCGGCGCCGAGCCCAATGCCTTGACGATGTAGTCGGCGCTGATGGCGTCGGAATTGTCGAACACGAACCGGTCGTTGAACTGCACCGGGTCTGCCCCGATGGCTCGAAATCGGTCGAGCACATCCCGCTGCGTATACTCCAGCGTGAAGAACACGCCCCGACTGCCGGACTTCATGGCTTCGATTGCCAGTTCGAGACTCATCAGCGTCTTGCCGTGGCCGGGTCGTGCACCCACCAGGACCAGATCGCCGGGCGCAAGTTGCGCAAACAGTGTGCCGGCAGGCGCCGCCCCGGCTGCCTTGGCCGCAAGCAGGCTCCAACTGGCGAAGCCTTCCCGTACTGCAACACGGTCAAGCGCTTCGTGGAGCGGAATTTTGGCCTCGCGGGACAACAGCCTGGCTTGACGCTTCAGATGATAGATGGGCGCGGACAGCTTCATGACAAACCTCCTGGTGCGAGCCGTTTTCGCAACCCCTCCTTATGCCAAGCGCTCGAACAGTTGGTTCGGTGATGAGAGAGCCCTGCATGGATGATGCTTTCCCGGCGGAGGGAGGAGGCGTGAGCCACGCCAGAATCAGATGATAGCTCAATCCCTGCGTATCGAAAATCGCGGAACTCGAGAGATCAGGTTCCGAACCCGCGGCTTTTCGCGATAGGAATTTTTTCTTGACTCCCTGCACTCAGCTATGGTACATATTTGTCCATGGTGCTGATTTGCGCCGATGGCCCGCCGCACAGGCGGGTTTTTCGTTTGATGCTCCGTCAGCCAACGCGCCGACGAGCTCGAAGGAACCCGCCAACCCGAGTTCGTTGCCCTGCTTCAAGGATACGAAGACGTCCGCCGCAAGCCTGGAGCCAGCATGTCGGCGTAGGGCCGTTGCATGCGTCGACCTGCTTTGCGGATCTTCATGCGGGCGCGCTAAACAAGATGTGTTTCGCCTGATAATGCGAGGCCATCTATGATCGATTCTCGCGGCAATACCGCAAGAAATCGCCATTCGCTTCGACAGGAGAATTGATCCGGTGCGGTTGAGATCTGTTTGTCTGGGCGTCGTCGCCAGCTTTTTCGTCGCCGTCATCGCCGTGACGGTGTCGGCTCGATCCTTTGCCGCATCATCTGACGTTCCGGCCTGGTTGCAGGCTCATGTCGGCAACAGCGAGGGCCAGATCTCACAAATTGTCCTCGAACGAGCCCGCGCGCTTTATCGGAAGAAGGTCGCCCAAGGGGCCGTCAAGAACCCCTGCTACTTCGCCATGGATGCGACACGCCCCAGCGATCTGGGCAATGGCGTGCTCGGCCGCCGCTACTACGTCATCTGCGAGGCCAGCGAGTCCTTCCGCGCGATTTCGTCGGGTCATGGCAGCGGGCGGAATCTGAAGGGCGTCGTCGATTTTTCGAATGGCAAGCGGTGCGCTAGGAACTTCGGCAATGCGATGGATTCATCGTTGACGGCCGGCGGCGCCTATATGACCCGCGAGGCGAAAACCTCGTTCAAGGGTTATTACCGCACTGGTGCGAAACGGGACGTGGCTTTCCAGCGCACCTTCATCCAGTTCGACGGCGAAGGCGAAGCCGCGAACGCCAGGCAGCGGGTGATCGGCGGCCACGCGGCCCAGGTGCTGCACGGCCTGTGCCTGCGCAAAAATCCGAACAGCTCGCATGCCGACCATGACGGCTTCGTACCGTTCGGCAAGCTGGTGGATTATGCCGGCGGCCGCAGCAATGGCTGCACCAGTTGGTCGCCGGCGGATGCGCAGCAGATTATCCCGATGGTCAAGGACAATCCGACGACGCTCTACATCTACCCGGAATCGCGCGACATCGCCGCGGTCGCAGCCAACCATTCACAGCCGGGCGCCTATTGGAACGCGTCCTGCCTGAAGGAAATCGGCACACCGAAATTCTGGCCGCGAAAGACCCTCGAGCCGATCATCGCCCAATACAGGAAGGATCATCCGGCACCGCCGCCGCAGCCAGTGCCGATTTGCACGCAGCCGTGACGTCCGCTTCGGCATGCGAACCATGCGCATTGATCAGCAACCCGTCGTGAACCGGTATCGATCCCGATCTCCGAGGTTTGCCAGCGTCTGACTCCCCGCGCGTCGTCGATGTCGGCAAGCCAAAGGCTGGGATAGGTTCATTTGTAACCTCGGCGCGTTGGTCCCCAGAGACAACGCGCGCCCATGGCGCGGGCGGCCGCCGCCGAGAAGGCCGCCGAAACGAAAGGCGCATCCGGTCGTTCCGCCGCCGCGCGCAAGGCAGTGCGGACCAAGGGTACCCGCGGCAGGAAGGAAGCGGCACAGAAGGCTGCCAGAACGCGAACACATCACGCTTACATTGAACGTCTTCTTCGAGGACTGGCGCTCCGGGTGACGACTATGATCGAGAGGCGATCACATGGGTAATCGCCTGCGCCTCGCATCTTCCCGCCGCGTTGTATGTCGCGAACGGATCGGGAGTGGCTGAATGCTCCTGGCGAGGAGAGTTCCCGGTGCCGTGCCAGGCCGATTGGTTGGAACCAACGGCCTGCTCTCCAGTTAGAAAGCCAGCAAGTCTGGTTGTAGCCTTGCCGCCATGTGACCGACGGTTTCAAGGCCGCCGATTGAGCTTCGGAAGCGTGGAGAGCACGCTTGATGGAGAAAATCATGAACCAATGGTCAAATGCCAAGCTCTGTGACGTAGCAAATCTGGTCCTCGGAGCAATTCTCTTCTTCTCTCCATGGATATTCGCCTTCGCGGCAGGGACACAGTCCCAGAATGCCATGGGCAGCGGCATCGTGATTGTCGTGCTTTCGGTTGCCGCCCTCTTCGCCTTTGCTGTCTGGGAGGAATGGCTGAACCTCGTTGTGGGTCTTTGGGTAGTCGTGTCTCCCTGGGTGCTTGGATTCCAGGCAACCACAGCCATGGGCGTGCATGTTGTAATCGGCGTTCTGGTCGCGGTTCTGGCTGCGATCGAGCTGTGGATGATGAACCAGAACCCGCCGACGCAGTCTACGGCCTAGCAGGACTGGGCGTCCTTGCGGCGGCCTGATCGTGACGGATTGGCCGCCGACAAATTGGCATCCCGCTGGGTCGCCGATGATGGTGGAAAATCATCTGACGGTGGCCCGCCGGGAGGCCAGCGTGCCTGCCGCCGCAACCTCGGCTGCACAGCCGCTGACGACAGCCCTGCAGACAGCGTCGCCGAAAGCCAGACAACAGGAGGTATGCCGACATGAAAGCAATCCGCATCCACGCTTTTGGCGGACCTGAGGTTCTTTCGATCGATCAGGTCCCCTCGCCTCAGCCCCTTGACGACGAGGTTGTGCTCAGGGTCCGCGCCGCAAGCGTCAATCCGATCGACTACAAGACCCGCGAAGGGTCGGTGAGCGAGACCCTGCCGGTCACGCTCGGGCGCGACGTATCCGGCACGGTGGAAATATGCGGTACGCGGGCGCATACGTTGAAGAAGGGCGACCCGTTGTTTGCGATGCTTGGTCATGACCGGGGCGGCAATGCCGAATATGTCGTGGTCAAGGCGACGGAGGCGGCTGCCAAACCGGATCGTCTAAGCCATGTCGAAGCCGCGGCGGTGCCGCTTGCCGGCATCACCGCATGGCAAGGCCTTTTCGATCATGGCGGCCTCAAATCCGGACAACGGGTTCTCATCCATGGCGGCGCCGGCGGCGTCGGTCATCTGGCGATCCAGCTGGCCAAGGCCGCGGGCGCGTTCGTCGCGACAACCGTTTCCGCCGAGGACGTCGTTTTCGTGCGTGAGCTTGGCGCCGATCAGACGGTCGACTACAAGAATCAGCGTTTCGAAGAGGTCGTCGATGCGGTCGACCTGGTGTTCGATCTTGTCGCGGGCGACACGCAGGAGCGCTCCTGGGAGGTGCTCAAGCCTGGCGGGACGCTCGTTTCCACGCTTTCCCAACCGTCGCAGGAAAAGGCAAACTTGCGTCGGGCGCGTGGCGTCTCCTACCTGGCCGAGCCGAATGCGGCGCATCTTGCCGAGATCGGCCGCCTCATCGAGGCCGGCAAGGTCACCCCCTTCGTGCAAGCCACCTACCCGCTTGGAGAGGTCGCCAAAGCGGAAGAACGGCTGGAAAATGAGCATGTGCGTGGCAAGATCGTGCTTGAGGTTTCCGCCTAGCGCGAGTTGATGCTCCTGCCCCTCTCGAACGGGTTATCCGATCCGCGCCTCGCCGTCGCTGTCCGGCACGTTTGGAAACAGCACCTTCAGCTTGTGTTCCGCGCTTGCCCAACTGCGCCTGTGATGTTGCCACAGGCACCAGTTGCTCACCGCAAAAGCTAGAATGCCGACAGTCACGGCGAGACTGACCATCGAGCCAACGACAACCTTGAGCATCACGCCGGCAAAGACACCGGCGATGGCACCGTTGACGACATTCACCATCCCTGCGGTTCCGGCGAACGCTTGCCAGGGCCTTGGCTTGAGGCCGACATCGGCCAGCAGAGCCGTTTGGGGGTGGAGTGAACCAGATAGCGCGCCATCGAAGGGGTGAGCTCGGTGTAGCAGTGCCTGATGCGTGCCATGCCGCGGGCGTGGACCATGTCTTCGATGGCCACCTGCACAGCCCTGACGAATGTCACCAGCCCAATGAAGTAGAGGCACGGCAACAGGATCAGGCTGAACAGCATGAAAGGAAGCCCCATCCTCGTCACCTGGGCCACGAAAGCAAGGGCGATCGTGGCGCTGGATACCGAAGTCAGGAACAAATTTGCGCGCTGATTCGCCTCCTGAATAGTCGCCGCCCTGGCGGTCCCCAGCACCAAATGCTCCGTCGTCATCATCTGCAGGAGTTGCTGTCGGTTCTCGCCTTCAGTGGTTTTTGTCTTCCTTGCAGGCATCGCAAAAAACCCGTTGCAGGACGCGCAACCAGCTCCTCAAAGCCGCCCACCCAGGAACGAACTGCTTCGGAAGGGGTTCCGGCGCAACCAAGACCGCTACCGTGGATCCCGGGGCAGAGCCGGATCACAGGCCGAGCCAATTTTGTCGACAGATAGCGAAACGATTGTCCCTGAGCATCGTTTCGAAACCAGACATGAATTTGATGAGGAGGCGATGATGAGCGCTACCGGTTTGGATGTCTTTGACAGGACGCTGCAGACAACCAACATCTGGCTCGACGAGATCATGGACGATCATGGTCCGGATCGGCGAATTGCATGGCACATATTGGGCGCGGTCCTGCGGACCGTAAGGGACAGGCTGCAGATCGGGCTTGCGGCCAAACTTGGGGCGGAACTGCCGCTCCTGGTGCGCGGCGCCTATTACGACCACTACCGGCCCGCAGCCGAGCCGGACAAAACGCGCTCCCTGGAAAACTTCTCGCAGCACATCGGCGAGGAATTGAAATCGATCCGCCCCGTCGATCCCGAGGATGCAGCACGCTCGGTGTTCCGAGTTCTTGCACGGCATATTGATCTTGGCCAATCGGCTAAGGTGCGCGATGCGCTGCCGAAGGAAATCCAGGCGCTCTGGCCCGAAAGCCTCGGTGTCAAATAGAGATGGCACGAATCTGGCGGCTCCCCGGACAGCCAGGCCGAGGCTGGCGCCCCTGTCGGGCGTCAGTCCCGCAAACGGTTGGCGGCATGATCCTGATGCTGCTCGGTCGCGACCTGCCTGGAGTCCAAACCGCGTTCTTTGGAATGCTGTGCCTTGTCGCGATTGGACAGAACCTTGTTTTCTTCGAGCTTGTCTTTTGGCGTCACGGTCATGGCGCCTGTGCCGGAACCCTTTCCTTGTGAACCTGCTCCGATGTGCTTCTTGCTGCCGTGTGCCATGGGCTGCCTCCAATCTATGACGAATGTTCCAGGAGCGTTGCTGGTCCGTGACGCGCTTTAGTCGTCGGCACGGTTCTTGTGATGGGCGCTTTCCTGATTCTTGCCGCGAAGCATGTTGCGGTCGTCTGGATCGACGAGGTCCGGTGTATCGGTCCTCATGTCCGCTCCCTTGCGCAGTGCTTCGCGTTCCGCCGCTGATCGTTTCAGATCCGCCTCGGCATCAAAATCCTTGCCGGCGTTCTTTGTGTTTTCCCGCTCTTCAATGATGCGAATTTGTTGATCGTGGGTTTTGCGTCCAGTCATCGCTTTCCTCCGGCGTGTTCGTGTCGGCGCCCGAAAGTGGTGCGTCGCCGGCCGTCTCTAAGGTCGGTTACGGCGTTTGCCTGTCCGAGCCTGCCTTCGTGCTGATAATGGCAAGGTGACGGGATCGTTCCGAAAGGCGTTGAAAAGCTTCTCGCCAGATGGCTCCGCTCGGCCCGGCGCTCACATTGACGCAGGCTCCGGCTGGCGCCCGCCCTTGTGAACCGCAGCGTCCTTTGAACGCTCGGCAACCGCCGGGCTGGTGCCGGATGCCTTTGCCGTCGCGGCACTCGGCTCCGCGCAGAAATCGATGACAGCCTGGATGAACTCCGCCGGATATTCGATGTTCGACAGATGGACCGCAGGCAGCACAACCAGCTTCGCGCCGGGTACCGTCGCGGCGATCAGCTCGCTGTGGCTGGCTGCCGTCACCGTGTCGTGCCGACCA
>NZ_RZPF01000274.1:0-2500 GCF_004022735.1 Mesorhizobium sp. M7A.F.Ca.AU.001.01.1.1 | reverse complement strand
TAACGGAGGCGCGCGATGGTGGGCTCAGAACGGTCGGAAATCGTTCGCTGAGTGCAATGGCATAAGCCTGCCTGACTGCGA
Source organism: Mesorhizobium sp. M7A.F.Ca.AU.001.01.1.1 (assembly GCF_004022735.1). Taxonomy (NCBI): domain Bacteria; kingdom Pseudomonadati; phylum Pseudomonadota; class Alphaproteobacteria; order Hyphomicrobiales; family Phyllobacteriaceae; genus Mesorhizobium; species Mesorhizobium sp. M7A.F.Ca.AU.001.01.1.1. Next base: position 2,419 of record NZ_RZPF01000274.1, on the reverse strand, counting down.
GACTGACAAGTCGAGCAGAGACGAAAGTCGGTCATAGTGATCCGGTGGTCCCGCGTGGAAGGGCCATCGCTCAACGGATAAAAGGTACGCCGGGGATAACAGGCTGATGACCCCCAAGAGTCCATATCGACGGGGTTGTTTGGCACCTCGATGTCGACTCATCGCATCCTGGGGCTGGAGCAGGTCCCAAGGGTATGGCTGTTCGCCATTTAAAGCGGTACGTGAGTTGGGTTCAGAACGTCGTGAGACAGTTCGGTCCCTATCTGCCGTGGGTGTAGGAATATTGAAAGGATCTGTCCCTAGTACGAGAGGACCGGGATGGACGGATCTCTGGTGGACCTGTTGTGGCGCCAGCCGCATAGCAGGGTAGCTATATCCGGACGGGATAACCGCTGAAGGCATCTAAGCGGGAAACCCACCTTAAAACGAGTATTCCCTGAGAACCGTGGAAGACGACCACGTTGATAGGCCGGGTGTGGAAGAGCGGCAACGCTTGAAGCTTACCGGTACTAATAGTTCGATCGGCTTGATCGTTCTCATTCCTTATGCCCATCTGACAAAGTCAGATGGTCTGTTCTCACTCACGCTTGTTCCGCCCTGCGGGCGGCGCTACGTGGGTGCGGCGCATCAGCGCCGACGGTCGGTCGACCTTGCGAAGCTTCGCTTCGAAAGGCGCCAGACCAAGAACCGTAAAGGCACACAAAGACCAGCGAACAGCCCCGAGAGGCACCCGACAGCTCCGCTGCCGATGTCTCTTTGTGCGCCTTCGCTCAAAAGCTTCTCGAACAACGTGCGTTTTGCCGACCTGGTGGTTATGGCGGAGCGGCTGCACCCGATCCCATTCCGAACTCGGCCGTGAAACGCTCCAGCGCTGATGGTACTTCGTCTCAAGACGCGGGAGAGTAGGTCGCTGCCAGGTCTGCCAAACGCACGTTGATCTCACATCCAAATCGGATGGAGAAAAATCTTCTCTTTATGAAATGGCCCGCCAAGGGATCACGGGCCGCGTAAGCGGCCCTTTCATTTGGTCAGCCATATACCTATCTGTAGGCCTCGGCTTACACAAAAATTGACGCGGGGTGGAGCAGCCCGGTAGCTCGTCAGGCTCATAACCTGAAGGTCACAGGTTCAAATCCTGTCCCCGCAACCAAATTCAAAAAAGCCCGCCATCGTGCGGGCTTTTTGTTTTGTGCCGTGCTGTGCTGCCGGCCTGTCATCAGGCGCCCGCAACCAGCCAAGCCAAGCCGCCAGACAGAAAACGCAAATCCTCTCCCCAAAACCAACATCAAAAACAGCCCGCCAGCCACAAATGCCCGCGCGCCGTTTTGATATGCGGCTGGGGTGGCCATCGATCTGCCCAGGCTCAGGCCCCCGAAAGCGAAGCCGAAGCTGCGGGACAAAAGAACCAGATCCCGTCCCGCAAACCAAACTTCACTAAGCAACAGCCCGCCTGGCATCAGCCGGCGGGCTGTTCGCGTTCAAGGGACAATGGTGCCGGCAAGCGGCAGTCCTCGGCGCACAAAGAGGACTCAGCCGACAAGGTACGACAACAAACAAAGCCTCAACAAAACAGCCCGCAGCCCGCGGGCCGTTTGCGTTTGGGGGACTGGCAAGTGAAGCGCCAGGCCGCCGCCATGGCCGGATCAACCGAATCGGAGGCGGAAAAGACAAAGCCATCCGATCCTCGTGCCAGGCATCGGTGATGCCGGTGATGATTTGCAATCAAATACGAAATGAATTTGGTCGGGGTGGTGTTCTATTCAGCCGGCTTTTGTGGCCACCCTCGACCATGACAATGACTGATGGCCGCGAATATCGACCTGCATGTGAATCCTCGATCGCGCCGGCGGCCGGTGTGTCACGCCGCAATAGCCGCAAGTGCCGTTGGTCGAGCGGCCTGGGGGCGTTGAAGCGATGCCTCGATCATGCCGAATCAAAGCGAAGGGCGATTCTCTGCGGATGAGTCACGCGAGGTAAGGCGTGGCCGAATCGGCGCCAGATTCGGGATCGCTCCCCGCAGGAGGTTGCCAATGCCAAATTACGCTTTGAATGACCACTACGAGAGCTTCATCAGGAAGCAGCTCGAATCAGGCCGCTACAACAATGCCAGCGAGGTTGTCCGCGCGGGCCTGCGCATGCTCGAGGATTTCGAGGCGGAGCGGGAGAAATGGCTGCGCGAGGAGATACCAGGGCGCCTGGCTGAACTCCGGCAGGATCCGACGAAGGGCATCCCTGCCGACACGGTCTTCTCCGGCTGGAGGCGCGTCATCGCTCCAAGCAGGCGAAAGCCAAGTAGGGGATAGAGTATCGGATTGTCTTCCACTCCAAGGCCGAGTCGGAGCTGGAGCAACTCTACGATGACCTAGCCGGACGTGCGTCGCCGGCGATCGCCCGGAATTTCATTGCGGGTATCCGTGAC
>NZ_RZPF01000273.1:0-7672 GCF_004022735.1 Mesorhizobium sp. M7A.F.Ca.AU.001.01.1.1 | reverse complement strand
CCACGGCGCTGCTCAGGGCCGGCTGGAACACGGTATTCTGCGGACGCCGCAAATCCGTGCTGGATGCAGCCGTGGCTGAGGCCGGGTCCACCGACGCCAAGGCCCTGGCGGTTGCCTGCGATATCAGCAAGGCAGGCGAGGTCGACGATCTGTTCGAGACCGTGGCGGCGGCCTTCGGCCGTGTCGACCTGCTCTTCAACAATGCCGGCATGGGCTACAAATCGACGCCGATCGACGAGATACCGGTCGAAGTGTGGAACGATATCGTCGGCGTCAACCTCACCGGTTCGTTCCTGTGCGCCCGTGCCGCCTTTGGCGCCATGCGCAAGCAGAAGCCGATGGGTGGCCGCATCATCAACAACGGTTCGGTGTCGGCCTATGCGCCGCGCCCGGGCTCGGTGCCCTACACGGCGACCAAGCATGCCATCACCGGACTGACCAAGACGCTGGCGCTCGACGGTCGGCCCTATGACATCGCCTGCGGCCAGATCGACATCGGCAATGCGCTGACCGACATGGCGCAGCCGATGACGGTCGGTGTGCCGCAGGCCAATGGCTCGATCGCAGCCGAAGCGGTGATGGATGTTCAGCGCGTCGCCGACGCCGTCGTCCACATGGCCAGCCTGCCGCTCGACGCCAACGTGCTGTTCATGACCGTGATGGCGACCAAGATGCCGTTTGTCGGGCGTGGGTGAGCAGCCCGGTTCGCGTAAGCGAATTCATCGTGCCAGTGGCACGATGAAAGGCCGGCGAACGCTGGGACGCTGCGAAGCAGCGGGGACCCAGCCGGATGGTTTTATTTCCCGGCCAGCGGCACGCCGGGCTTGAACAGCAGAATGGGCCTGATCTCGTAAACGGCGGTGGGATTGACGCGGCGAAGGTCGCGGGCGATCGCGATGGCCTCGTCTCGCGTGGCGCAGTCGACGACATAGAGCCCGAGCAACTGTTCCTTGGTTTCGGCGAAAGGACCGTCGATGATCACACCGTCGCCCGGGCCGCGCAGGGTGATGGCATCCTGTGTTGCGCCCAGACGCGCGGACGGCCCCAGCGTGCCTTCCTCATGAAGCCGGGTGTTGATCTTCAGCAGGTCGGCCATAAGTGCTGCATCTTCCTGCGGCGTCAGCGCCTTGATCGCATCTTCCACGTGATAGGCAAGGATTGCGTAGAACATTTTATGTCACCTGCTTCGATCCTGATCCAGGGAGCGTAGCGGTTCCCGACACGCCCGCCCAGCCTTGGCCGTGCGTGTCCGGACAGATCATGACACCATCATTGTCGCCAGCCGCAACCACCCGGAAAGAGGCCACCGGCCTGCTTTGAAGCCTACTTCGCCAGGAACGCTCCGATCCGCTCCAGCGCGCGCAAGATGTTCTCCTCGGAATTGGCGTAGGAGAGCCTGATATAGCCTTCGCCGAGAATGCCGAAATCGGGACCGCCGATCAGCGCCACGCCGGCCTCGTCGAGCAGTGCCGAGGCGAGCTTCTTGGCCTTCCAGCCGGTCTTCGAGACGTTGGGGAAGGCGTAGAACGCGCCCTTGGGCGTGATGCAGGATATGTTGGGCAGGGCGTTCAGTCCCTCGACGACGATCTTCCGGCGGCGGTCGAAGGCGCGCATCATCTCGTCGACGTCGTCCTGCGGGCCGTCGATGGCGGCGATGCCGGCAAACTGGCTCGGCGCGTTGACGCAGGACCAGCAATTGACCGCCAGCTTGCGCACCTTGTCGTAGAGATGGGCGCCCTTGTCGCCATTCGGCCAGATCGACCAGCCCATGCGCCAGCCGGTCATCGCCCAGGTCTTCGACCAGCCGTTGAGCACGATCAGCCGGTCGCGGATTTCGGGAAAGCCGAGCAGCGAGCAATGCGTCTCGCCATCATAGGTCATGACGTCGTAGATTTCGTCGGAGAGGATGGCGACCTGCGGATGCGCCTCCAGCCCCTTGACCAGTTTCTCGATCTCGGCGCGAGGCGTGACGCCGCCGGTCGGATTGGCGGGCGAGTTGAGGATCAGCAGCCTGGTCTTCGAGGTGATCAGCGCCAGCGTCTCCTCGGCCGAGAAGGCAAAGCCGTTTTCTTCGCGCATCGGCACGGGAATGGGTGCCGCACCCGTGAACTCGATCATCGAGCGGTAGATGGGAAAGCCGGGGTCCGGGTAGAGGATCTCGGCGCCGGGCTCGCCGAACATCAGGATCGCGGCGAACATGGTCGGCTTGCCGCCGGGCAGGATCATCACCGTTTCGGGCGATATCTCGACACCGGTGGTGGTCAGCGTGCGGCGCACCACCGCCTCGCGCGTCGCCAGCAGGCCATTGGCCGGCGTGTAGCCGTGATGGCCGTCGCGCAGCGCCTTGATCGCCGCCTCGACGATGTGCTGCGGCGTCTTGAAGTCGGGCTGGCCGATGCCGAGATTGACGATGTCGCGGCCTTGTTGGGCAAGTGCTGTGGCCCTCGCAAGCACGGCGAAGGCGTTTTCCTCGCCAAGGCGGTCGAAGGCCGAAATCGTGTGGAGCATTTTTCCCGTCCGTGTGGTTCTTGCTGTTGGGTCGCGTTTTTGTGAGCCTCAGCCCGCAAAAGTCAAACGGATTGGAGCATTCGGTGTCGGAAAATCTCAGGGATTGGCAACCGCGTCCGCGGCCTGAACGCAAGACCATCGACGGTCGATACGTCCGGCTTGAACCGCTGAGCGCTGCAAAACACGGCGACGGCCTCTATGAAGCGTCCTCCGTGTCCGATATCGACGACCGCTTCGCCTGGTTGCCCGATTATCCGCCGGAGACCCGCGCCGCCTTCCAGCCATGGCTGGACAAAGTCGAGGCCAGCGAGGATCCGCTGTTCTTCACCGTCATCGACAAGGCCAGCGGCAAGGTCGCCGGACGCCAGACGCTGATGCGCATCGATCCGGCCTACGGCGTCATCGAGATCGGCAACATCTATTGGGGACCGCTCATCTCGCGCAAGCCGGGAGCAACCGAAGCGCAGTTCCTGTTCATGAAATACATCTTCGACGGGCTCGGCTATCGCCGCTACGAATGGAAGTGCAACAACCGCAACGAGCCATCGAAGCGGGCGGCCGAGCGGTTCGGCTTCAAGTTCGAAGGCATTTTCCGCCAGCATCTCATCGTCAAGGGTGAAAACCGCGACACTGCGTGGTATTCGATCATCGACAAGGAATGGCCGGCGCTGCGCAGTGCCTATGAGGCGTGGCTCGATCCGGCCAATTTCGATGGCGACGGCCGGCAGAAGCGACGGCTCGAGGATTTTCGCGCGGAATTCGGCGCTTAGGAGTTCACTATTGGCACATACCCACGATCACACCGGGCACGGTCACGGCCCTGGTCATGTGCATGGCTCGACCGACAAGAAACGCGTTCTGATCGCAGCCTGCCTGACCGGCGGCTTCATGGTCGCCGAGGCGCTTGGCGGCATCCTCACGGGCTCGCTGGCGCTGCTGGCCGATGCCGGCCACATGCTCGCCGATTCGATCGCGCTCGGCCTTGCCTGGTATGCGTTTCATCTTGGCGGCCGGCCGGCGACCGTTCGCCTCACCTATGGCTTCGGCCGGGTCAAGACGCTGGTGGCCTATACCAACGGCATCGCCATCTTCGTCATCGCGCTGTGGATCGTCTATGAAGCCTGGGGACGCCTGCAGGCGCCGGCGCCGGTGCTTGGCGGGCCGATGCTGGTGGTGGCGATCCTCGGCCTGCTGGTGAACCTCGGCTCGTTCTTCGTGCTGCATGGCGGCGACCGCGAGAGCCTGAACATGCGCGGCGCCATCCTGCATGTGCTTGGCGACCTGCTCGGCTCGGCGGCGGCCATCGCGGCGGCGCTGGTCATCCTGGCGACCGGCTGGACGCCGATCGACCCGATCCTGTCGGTCCTGGTTTCACTGCTGATCCTCTACACGGCGTGGTCGCTGATGCGGGAGGCCGCCCATGTCCTGCTCGAGGGCGTGCCGCCAAGCCTCGACCGAGATCTGATCGCCAGGGATATCCAGACGACGATCCACGGTGTACGCGAAGTGCACCACATGCATGTCTGGTCGCTCGACGGGACCAGCAATATGGCGACGCTGCATGCCTGTCTAGACGAGGGCGTCGATGCGCATCAGGCGGTGAGTGCCGTCAAGAAGCGGCTTGCCAGCGAGCACGGCATCAGCCATGCCACCGTGGAACCGGAATTCGGGCAATGCGCCGACGATGGCGACGAGCACGACCACGGGCACGAGCATGAAGCGGCTGCATATCACGACCACCATCACTAGGACCGGATCGATCGATGTCGATCGTCCTGCCTCAGGAGTTGCAAAACCTTGAAAACCAGCTTGACGAACGCCCATCCTCCGGACGCGGCATGATGGACCGCGACACCAGGAACGCGGTCATCGCTGCCGCGTGGATCATGCTGCTGTTCGGTATAGGCGCCTACTATCTGCCGACCGTGATGCTGGCACTCGGCAGCCTTTCCACTGTGCTGGCCGGCGCCTTTGGCATCGTCTTCGTGCTGGCGTTCTTCTCGGTGTTCTGGCTGCGCGCCCGCAACCAGCGCAAAAACCAGGGTAAATAGGCAAGGGATCTTCGACATGCGCATTCTGATCACTGGCGCCGCGGGTATGGTCGGCCGCAAGCTCATCGCCCGGCTGGCCAAGGACGGGACGCTGCGCGGGGGCAAGATCACCGCGCTCGATCTCCACGATATCGTGCCGCCACAGGCGCCGAGCCTGGATGGCGTCAGCGTCACGCTGCACACCGGCGATCTCGCCGAAGCGGGTGCCACCGAGCGCCTGGTCGCATCGCGCCCCGACGTCGTCTTTCATCTCGCCGGCATCGTATCCGGCGAGGCGGAGGCGAATTTCGAACTCGGCTACCGCGTCAATCTCGATGGCACGCGCGCCCTGTTCGATGCCATCCGGGTGGCGGGCTTTGCGCCGCGCGTCGTCTTCACCTCGTCGATCGCGGTGTTCGGCGCGCCGTTCCCGGACGTCATTCCCGATGACTTCCATCCGACGCCGCTGACCTCTTATGGTACCCAGAAGCAGATGAGCGAAGCGCTGCTGGCCGACTATTCCAGGCGCGGGTTCTTCGACGGTATCGGCATCCGGCTGCCGACCATCTGCGTGCGGCCGGGCAAGCCGAACAAGGCGGCGTCGGGCTTCTTCTCGGGCATCATCCGCGAGCCGTTGAGCGGCCATGAGGCGATCCTGCCGGTGCCGCGCTCGGTCGTGCACACGCATGCCAGCCCCCGCTCGGCGGTCAACTTCCTGATCCATGCGGCGGGGATCGACGGCAGCGCTGTCGGGCCACGCCGCAATCTGACCATGCCCGGCGTCGCCGTCACCGTCGGCGAGCAGATCGAGGCGCTGGAACGCATCGCCGGGCCGAAGGCGGTAAGCCTGATCCGCGAGGTTCCGGATGACACGATCTGGGCGATCGTCAAGGGCTGGCCGACGCGCTTCGAGGCAAAGCGGTCGCGGGAGCTCGGCTTCAGCGCCGAAAAGAGTTTTGACGAGATCATCCGCGCTCACATCGAGGATGAGCTCGGCGGCAAGATCGCGGGTTAAACTCCGACCCTCGTGGCGTCGGGCATCATCCGCCGCTCGCCAGGCTTGCCGACAGCAGCAGCAGTCCGAACAGGAACACGAAGGCGGCGCCGCCGATCTCGACGATCGAGTGGATGCGGTTGCCCATGCGGCCGTCGCCGGCGAAATAGACCGCCCAGTTCTTGGCGGTCACCGCCAGCGTCGCCAGTGCCGAAACGGTGATGGCGGTGCCCAGCGACATTGCCAGCACCGACAGCAGGCCGCCGAGCCAGAGGCCGTTGAGCAGGGCGAAGCTGAGCACGATCAGCGCGCCGGAGCAGGGGCGGATGCCGACCGCCGCCACCGCTGTCCAGGCCGTGCGCCAGTCGAAGCGGTCGCCTGACAGCAGCGCCGGATCGGGTGCGTGCGAATGGCCGCAGGTGTCGCAGACTTCGCCGGCCGCGTGATCGTGATGAGCATGATCGTGTTCGGCATGATCGTGATGATCGTGATGATCGTGCGAAGGGCCGTGCACATGGTCATGCGCGTGCAGCGCGTGCGAATGGGCATGCGCCGAATGGCTGTGAGCTGCATGGGAATGGCCGGCATGCGAATGCGCGCCGTGCGAATGACCCCCATGAGAATGACCCCCATGAGAATGACCGGCGTGAGAATGGCCGGCATGAGCCGCCGACAGGCTGTAGGCCGGGCCCTTGCCGAACAGACGCAGGACGGCGGGGCCGAGTTTGCGCCACAGCAGCCAGGCGCCGAACAGGGTGACGAAGACAAAGCTCATGATCTCCATGAACCAGGCTGCGTCCGTCATCGAGACGGAGGTGCCGCGCAGGACGAAATAGGCGACCCCCATCACCGCGACCGCGGTCAGGCCCTGCAGCAGCGCCGAGACGAAGGACAAGAGGATGCCGCGCCGCAACGCCACTTCATTGGCCACCATGTAGGACGAGATCACCGCCTTGCCGTGACCGGGGCCGGCGGCATGGAAAATACCGTAGGCGAAGGACAGGCCGACGAGTATCCAGATCTTGCTGCCGTCCTGGCGCATCGCCTTCATCGCCGTTGCCAGCGCGCGGTAGAATTCCTGCTGCCTGAGATTGATCCACATCAGGATATGGGCGAACGGGCCGGTGGTGGGCGCCATGCCGTCATTGACGCCGATGCCGAGCGAACTCTGGGCATGAGCCGCGTCGGCGAAATGCATCATGGCGACTGTGAGGGCCAACAGGCCGAATGCCAAACGCAGGGACGGTTTCGTCACCGGCTTCATCCTTCTGGCTGACAGGTCAGTTCGAGCTTGGTGGCGAAGATCTTGCTCATATCGGTGCCGGTCGGGTCATTGAAAAAGGCATCGGTGAGGGTCTTCTGGTTTTCCTTGATGGCCTCGTCGGGGTCGGGACGGACCACCTTGCTGGTGCAGTTCGAGGGCAGGCCTTCGACCGTGATGTTGGAGTCCTCGGTGAAGTCGATCGCCGTGTAGAATGTCGGATCGTAGACGCCGATATCGATTTTGCCGTTGAGCTTGATCGGCACCTTCGGTTCGGACTCGAACAGGATGATCAGCTGGTCGTTGTCGAAATTGGCCATCAGATGCGGCGGCGGCGTCATCGCCACGTCCTTGCCGTCGACGGTGACGAGCTGGAAGTAGTTGAACTCCGCCAGCGAGGCATGAACGGTGTCGGCGACTTCCTTCAGCTCCTTGTCGTCGAGCTTCAGGTCGGAGTTCTTGTCGAATTCCATCATCACCGTCGAGGAAAACAGGTCGTCGAAGCGCCAGAGATGACGCAGAGCCTTCACGCTTTGGTGATCGGGGGAGAGGATCACATCGAGGCGAGCCTCGGCGAAGACGTGTGGATGCACGTAAGCGGGTCCAGTGGCGGCAAAGCTAGCCGCCAAGGCCGAAGCCAGCATGATTGCGTGCCGTTTCAGGTGCATTCTCGGTCGCGATTCCCTAGGCCTCGGAAGAGTTGCCGAGAGTTACCAGAAAGGGGGCGAAATTGGGACCGCTGCTCGGCTGAAGTGGGTCAGGCAACTTCACGCGTCCTGAACCACTGCACCAGGAAGTCGACGAAAACGCGGACCTTGGCCGGCAGATAGCGGCGGTGCGGGTAGACGGCGAAGATGCCGCCGCCCGACAGGATACGGT
>NZ_RZPF01000272.1:0-7690 GCF_004022735.1 Mesorhizobium sp. M7A.F.Ca.AU.001.01.1.1 | reverse complement strand
GGCATGATCCGAGCGGCGGCCAAGGCCTTGAAGCCGGGTGGGCGGCTGTTCATGGTCGCCAACCGTCAGCTTCCCTACGAACCGATCTTGGCGGCTGTCTTTTCGAGCCATGCCGAACTCGCTCGTGACGGCATGTTCAAGGTGCTTTCCGCTCGTCGTTGAAGCATGATCCCGAAAGTGGATACCGGTTTCGGAAAAGATCATGCTCAAAAACAGATATCGCGTCGCACTCAATGCAGATTGGCAACGCGCCGGACCTCATCGGTGATATGCACGTCGCCGACCCTGATCTTGAGGGGGGCGGGCCTGCCATACAGGTAGCCTTGCACCACCTCGCAGCCGGCTGCCCTGAGCAGTGTCGCCTGGCTTTCGGTCTCGACGCCTTCGGCAATGATGCTGACGCCGAGCGCGCGCGAAAGCCCGACGATGGTCGAGACGACCGCGCCGGAGCTGGAATCTGTGTCGAGGCGGCTGACGAAGGACCGGTCGATCTTCAGCTTGCCGAATGAGAAATCGATCAGGTAGCTCAAATTGGAATAGCCGGTGCCGAAATCATCGACGGCGACCGAAATGCCGATATCCGCAAGCTCCTTCAGGATGGCGGCGGCGCGGTCGCGATCCTGCATCATCGCCGTCTCGGTCACTTCCAGTTCCAGCCGTGACGGCTTGATGCCGGTGCTCGTCATGGTGTCGCGCACGATGCCGACGAAGTCCTTGGTCATGAACTGGACGGGCGAGATGTTGACGGCGACGAAGCAGTCGTCGGGCAGATGCCGGGCGTCGCTGCAGGCTTTGCGCAGCACCCATTCGCCGATCGGGCCGATCATGCCGGTTTCCTCGGCGATCGGAATGAACTCCATCGGCGGGATCATGCCGCGTTCCGGATGCCGCCAGCGGATCAGCGCTTCGTAGCCGACGATGCGGCCGGTCGGGAGATCGAGCTGCGGCTGGTAATGAAGGTCGAAGTCACCGCGCTCGAAGGCTGTATGCAGTTCGGATTCGATCCACTGGCGATGGTCGGCGACCCTGCCCATTTCGGCATGGAAGACGGACCAGTTGCCGACGCCGCTGGCGCGCGCGTTCTGCAGCGCCAGATTGGAGCGGCGCAGGATGAGGACGGGATCGACACCGTCCTTTGGCATCGCCACGATGCCGACCGACAGGCTGACCGATTGCAGGTGCGTACCGAGATCATAGGGCTCCATCATCTCGTCGATGAGCCTCTCTATGGTGCTTTCCAAGGACCCTGCGACTTGGTTGTCGGGGAGCAGGATCGCGAATTCACCGGCGCCGATGCGTCCGATCAGCGCGCGCGGCGGCACGCACGTCTTCAAGCGCTTGGTGAAGGCGCGGATCAGCTCGTCGCCCTGGCTGTAGCCGATGGCGTCATTGATCTGCTTGAACCGGTCGATGTCGATATCGATGAGGAACATCGGCTCGCCGGTCCGGCTGGTCGCGCATGCCGCCTCGGCAATCTTGCCGACCATCGCCGGACGTGCCACCAGGCCGGTCAGCTTGTCGAAATGGGTTTCCGTGAAGACGAAATCCGCCGATTCATCGACGCCGGCGAAGAAGGACATCGCGGCGACCGACGCCGCCAGTGCGCAAAGAGCGGCCATCACCGAGACCATCATGTCGGCGGAGATGCCGGCAAAGCCATCGCCGAGACCGAGCTTCAGGCCCCAGAGCCCGAGGACGAAACTGCCGAGACCCGAACTCGCTATGGTGAGCAGTCGGAACACCGGTGTTCGCTTCGGGTTGCTGACGGCGAGCATTGAAAGTTCCCCTGAGTACGGAGCTTTCTACCGGATATCTCCTTAAAATGAGTTTCCGCGAATGAATCCAATTTTATTGGACCGGAAGTATTTCTTGAGCGGATCAATGCGACTGGCGCTGAAACGGGGTTTAGCCGCGCGCTTTAAGCTTCGTGTTTTCAGATGTCCGCCATTTCAAAACCGTCGCGCACCTTTGGCCGACAGGCGTTAGTCTCGCCCGCCGTCGGTCTGCTTCAATTCGTCGAGCGTCGGCATGGAAACGATGTGATAGCCGGAATCGACATAGTGGATTTCGCCGGTAACCCCGGAAGACAGATCCGACAACAGATAAAGCGCCGAACCACCGACCTCGTCGATGGTCACCGTGCGGCGCAGTGGCGAGTTTCGCTGCTGGTAGGAGAACATGTGGCGGGCGTCCGAAATGCCGGCGCCGGCGAGCGTGCGCACGGGCCCAGCCGATATGCCGTTTACCCTGATGCCGCGCGGACCGTAATCGTTGGCGAGGTAGCGCACGCTGGCCTCCAGTCCGGCCTTGGCGACGCCCATGACATTGTAGTTCGGCATGACGCGGACGGAGCCCGCATAGGTCAGCGTGATCATCGATCCGCCGTCCTTCATCAAGGTGGCCGCATGGCGGGCGACCTCGGTGAAGGAGTAGCAGGAGATCACCATGGTGCGGACGAAATTGTCCCGGCTGGTGTCGGCGTAGAGGCCTTTCAACTCGTTCTTGTCGGAAAAGCCGATGGCGTGGACGATGAAATCCAGCCCGCCCCATTCGTTGCCCAGGGTCTCGAACGTGGCGGCGACCGAAGCGCTGTCCTCGACGTCGCACGGCACGACCAGCGAGGCGCCGAGCTTGTCGGCCAGCGGCTTGACCCGGCGTCCGAAGGCATCGCCCTGATAGGTGAAGGCGAGTTCCGCCCCGTGTTCGGATAATTTCCGGGCGATGCCCCAGGCGATCGAATGATCGTTGGCGACACCCATGACAAGCCCGCGCTTGCCCTTCATCAATCCGTCCATGGCCGGCAAATCCTTATGCGGAATAGCGCTGGAAAACGAGCGTGGCGTTGGTGCCACCGAAGCCGAACGAATTGGACAAAACAGTGTCGATCCTGGCGTCGTCGATGCGCTTTCGCACGATCGGCATGCCCTCGAATTCGGGGTCGAGGGTCTCGATATGGGCGCTTTCGCCGATGAAACCGCCCTGCATCATCAGGATCGAGTAGATGGATTCCTGCACGCCGGCCGCGCCCAGCGAATGGCCGGTCAGCGACTTCGTCGAGGTGATGTACGGCATCTCTGGGCCGAACACCTCGCGGATGGCGCCCATTTCCTTGGAATCTCCCACCGGCGTCGAGGTGCCATGGGTGTTGATGTAGTCGACCGGCGTGGAAACCGTGGCCAGCGCCTGGCGCATGCAGCGGACCGCGCCTTCGCCTGAAGGAGCAACCATGTCGTAGCCATCCGACGTCGCGCCATAGCCGACGATCTCGGCATAGATCTTGGCGCCGCGCGCCTTGGCATGCTCAAGCTCTTCCAGCACCAGCACACCGGCGCCCCCGGCAATGACGAAGCCGTCGCGATTGACGTCATACGCACGGGAGGCGGTCGATGCCTTGTCGTTGAATTTCGACGACATGGCGCCCATGGCGTCGAACAGGTCCGACATCGTCCAGTCGAGATCCTCGTGGCCGCCGGCGAAGACGATGTCCTGCTTGCCCCATTGGATCAATTCATAGCCATTGCCGATGCAATGCGCCGAGGTCGAACAGGCCGACGAGATCGAGTAGTTGACGCCGTGGATCTTGAACCATGTGGCAAGCGTCGCCGATGCGGTCGACGACATTGCCTTCGGCACCGCGAATGGACCGATGCGCTTGGGACTGCCGTTCTTCAGCGTCGTTTCGGCAGCTTCGACGATGGTGCGGGTGGATGGTCCGCCCGATCCCATGACGATGCCGGTGCGCTCATTGGTGATGTCGCTCTCGCCGAGGCCCGCATCCGCGATCGCCTGGTCCATGGCGACGTGGTTCCATGCAGCACCCTGGCTCAGGAAGCGCATCGCACGGCGATCGATCATCGCCGATGGATCGAGCGTCGGCGCTCCCCAGACCTGGCAGCGGAAGCCGTGTTCGGCGAAGGAATCCGAGAAGCTGATGCCTGATCTGGCGTCATGCAGCGAGGCTTGCACCTCGTTGGCATTGTTGCCGATCGACGACACGATGCCGAGGCCTGTGACTACGACACGTCTCATTCGCAACTCCTTCCAGGGATGCTGGCCAAAGGGGGCCGGCCAGGGGTGCCGGTCAGCCGACCGCCGACTGCTTGGACAGACCGACTTTCAAATCCGTTGCCGCGTATATGGGTTCGCCATCCGCCTTCAGCCAGCCATCGGCGATGCCGAGCACCAGCCGGCCCCGCATCACGCGCTTGAAGTCGATGCCATATTCGACCTTCTTCACCGAAGGCGTGACCATGCCCTTGAATTTCACTTCGCCGGTCGACAGCGCCATTCCCTTCCCGGGTTCGCCAAGCCAGCCAAGATAGAAGCCCGTCAGTTGCCACATGGCGTCGAGGCCGAGGCACCCCGGCATGATCGGATTGCCGATGAAATGGCAGGCAAAGAACCACAGGTCCGGCTTGATGTCGAACTCCGCGCGGATGAAACCCTTCTCGAAGGCGCCGCCGGTCTCGCTGATCTCGGTGATGCGGTCGAACATCAGCATTGGCGGATAGGGAAGCTGGGCGTTGCCCGGTCCGAACAGTTCGCCGCGGGCGCAGGCCAGCAATTCGTCGTACTCGTAGCTGGATTTACCCGCCATCAATCTCATCCCATATCGTTCCGGGCCATCGGGTGCCCTTGTCGTTGGTTTCCTAACACAATCTGTTTCAGGCCGGAAACCGGCGTTTGCGCTTAGCCTGCTCGTCTGCCTGGGTCAATGCGCGCTATTGATCGCATTCGGACGACAGAATATATGTCCTGAGAGGTCCGGTTTCGGCAGACGTTCATTTTTTTGCCATTCTGGGCGTGTCTTGGGGCGGAACTGTGGGGTTCGACGAGAAGATGGACCTGGACGGCCGGAAGGAAAATGTCGCTGTGGACAAGCGGGTCCGTGAAGCCGGGCTGAGGCCGACGCGTCAGCGCATTGCGCTGGCCGATCTGCTTTTCGCCAAGGGCGACCGGCATCTGTCGGCCGAGGAACTGCACGAGGAGGCGGTTGCCGCCGGCGTGCCGGTGTCGCTGGCCACCGTCTACAATGCCCTTCACCAGTTTACCCAGGCGGGACTTTTGCGCATCCTCGCCGTCGAAGGCGCGAAAACCTATTTCGACACCAACACCTCCGACCACCACCATTTCTACATCGAAGGCGAAAACCGTATATTCGACATCGACAGCGGTCCGGTGACGGTTGCGAACCTGCCGGAGCCTCCGGAAGGGATGGAGATCGCCAATGTCGACATCGTCGTGAGGCTGCGCCCCAAACGCCGCGAATGACTGGCGAGGCCGGAATCATCTGCCAAGCCAGAATTATCGGCCAGGGATGAAACCCCTCGATCTCGTAATCCGGCTCGAATGGGCGATCGTGGCACTGGCTGCCGTCATTTTCTACGGTTCGACCGGCATCTCCTGGTGGCTCTTCGGATTGCTTATCCTGGCGCCTGACCTATCGATGTCGGGCTATCTGGCCGGTCCGCGCGTCGGTGCCCTTGCCTACAACGCCTTGCACATCCTGATCGTGCCCGTGCTGCTGCTGCTCGGCGGGCACATGTGGGGCAATGCGGCCGCGATGGCGGTTGCGCTGATATGGATCGCCCACATCGCCATCGACCGTGCGCTGGGCTACGGTCTGAAGCTGCCGACCGGCTTCCAGGACACCCATCTCGGCCGTATCGGGCATAAAGCCAGGACCGCGAAAGAGAATCAGTCCTTGACCCGTTCGCCGGGATAGGCGCCCCAGACGACCGACTGGGCAAGCCAGCCGGTGTGGCCGTCGAACGTCATTTCGCACCACTGGCCGTCGCAGGATTTGATCGTACCCATGACGCCAGGTTCGATCATCGCGACCACCCTTGCATCCTTGTCGGGGCTGTTGAGAAGATTGATCCGGGTGCCCTTGCCACGCTGCCATGGTGCGACGATTGCCGTGCGTCGGCCGGAAAGCAGCGACTGGTTGATCCAGCCTTCCGAACCATCGGCATCGCGCACGCGGCGCCATGTGTCGAATTCCTGGATGATCTCCATCGGCAGGCCGGCCTTCATGTACATCCAGTCGACCGAGTAGTTGGCGCCGGGGCCGACGCGCGAGTTGACGCGGCCGGATTTCAGGCTGACGAATCGCGGCAGCGGCAGGCCGCTCGGCCCGAGCGTGACGACGCTCTGGGCAGGTGCAGCCGCACTCTGTGCCGCCGTAAGCGGAGAATAAAGCAGAGCGCCGAAAAATGCTGCACTGAGGGCCAGGCGAAGCGACGCGAAACCAGACACTTTCATTCCTTTCGGCGCTTGCCTCGGCGCCCCTTTTTCTTTGTCTTCGGCGGCACCGCTTGTTACATGGGTAATCGGCACCGCGACCGGCTTTCAGTTTCGCCGGTCTTGGTTAAAGAGGTCTCAACGAGATCGGGTTAGAGCAATTCCAGCAAACCTGTGAAGCGGTTTTGCGTTCGGAATTGCGGCAAATACTCGAGAGGGAAACAATGGCAGGCAAAAAAAGGCCTCTCGTCGTCATCACGCGCAAGCTGCCCGACCCGGTCGAGACCCGCATGCGCGAACTGTTCGACGCAAGGCTGAATGTCGAGGACCGGCCGATGACGCAGCCGGAACTGGTCGCGGCGGTCAAGGAAGCCGACGTTCTGGTGCCGACCATTACCGACAATATCGACGCGGCGCTGATCGCTCAGGCAGGCGACAACCTCAAGCTGATCGCCAATTTTGGCAACGGCGTCGACAAGATCGATGTCGCGGCTGCGGCCAAGAGGGGCATCACCGTCACCAACACGCCGAATGTCCTGACCGAAGACACCGCCGACATGACGATGGCGCTGATGCTGGCGGTGCCGCGGCGGCTCGCGGAAGGCGCCAATGTGCTCACCGGCGACAAGAAATGGGCCGGCTGGTCGCCGACCTGGATGCTGGGCCGGCGCATCTGGGGCAAGCGGCTCGGCATTGTCGGCATGGGGCGGATCGGCACGGCCGTAGCCAGGCGGGCCAAGGCCTTCGGACTGTCGATCCACTATCACAACCGCCACCGCGTGCTGCCGGCCGTGGAAGACGGGCTGGAGGCGACCTATTGGGAAAGCCTCGACCAGATGCTGGCCCGCATGGATATCATCTCGGTCAACTGTCCCTCGACGCCGGCAACCTTCCATCTGCTTTCGGCGCGGCGGCTGGCGCTACTGCAGCCCACCGCCTATGTCGTCAACACCGCGCGCGGCGACATCATCGACGAGGAAGCACTGGTCAAGCTGATCCAGGACGGCAAGATCGCCGGCGCCGGCCTCGATGTCTACGAGCACGAGCCGGCCTTGAACGGCAAGCTGCTGAAGCTCGCGGCCAAGAACAAGGTCGTGCTTTTGCCGCATATGGGCTCGGCGACGCTCGAGGGCCGTATCGACATGGGTGAAAAGGTCATCATCAACATCCGCGCCTTCGTTGACGGCCACCGCCCACCAGACCGCGTGCTGCCGCTCAGGACCTGACACTGTCGCGGTGCGATATCCGTGGCCCACAAACCGTAAGATAAGACTTACGGGAGAGCTTTGCGCATGGTGATCGAGGTCGGCCTGGCATAGCCGTCATGCGCCGTCCGTCCAGTTTCGCGAAAGCCGAGGCGAGCAAAGGCCGCGTGGTTCGCGGTCAACTCGATCCGCGTCTGAAGCTCGATGGCGGCCTTGCCGCGGCCGCGGGCAAGGTCTTCGAC
>NZ_RZPF01000271.1:0-7695 GCF_004022735.1 Mesorhizobium sp. M7A.F.Ca.AU.001.01.1.1 | reverse complement strand
GCATCCGACCGTCCAGAAGTCCGTTGGCCAAAAGATACCGGATGTGGCCGATACGCTGGAAGCGCGGCCCCTCGAATTCGTCGAGAGTGACATTCGACTTTCGGTAGGCATGATAGAGCTGCTCGGCCCCTTTGCGCGCATCCCATTGCGGCTTGAAGGCAGGAAGGGCAAGCGCGATCTTGTCGAAGTTAACGCGATAGGAGCGCTTGTCGGGTCCGGCATCGGACGCGAACTCAAGCCGGCAGCCCGGCACGACCTCGGCGACAATCTCGGCGATGTCGCGGATCCTGTAGTTGTGGCCCGTCTGCCCCACATTGAAGGCCTCGTTGTGAATGGTCTCGCGGGGCGCTTCCAGCCCGGCAATGAACGCCCTGGAAATGTCCTCGATATGGACGATCGGCCGCCACGGCGTTCCATCGGATTTCAGCAGGATGACGCCCTTGGTGACCGCCCAGGCCACGAGATTGTTCAGCACGATGTCGAAGCGGAGCCGGGGAGAGAGGCCATAGGCCGTGGCGGGACGGAAATAGGTGGGAGAGAAGCTGCTGTCGGCCAGTTCAGAAATGTCCCGTTCGGAAAGCACCTTGGACCAGCCGTAGGGCGTGACCGGCTTCAGTTCGCCCGTTTCGTCCACCATCCCGTCGCCGGCCTGTCCGTAATTGCTGCATGATGAGGCGAACAGGAAGCGCGACACGCCGGCGTCCTTGGCCGCCTTCGCGAAGCGGACGCTGCCCTTGTGGTTGATTTCGTAAGTGATGTCCGGATCAAGGTCGGACAGCGGATCATTGGAAAGAGCCGCCAGGTGGATGACGGCATCGACCCCTTCGAGGTCGCGCGCATCTACGTCCCTGACGTCTTTTTGGATTGAAGCAATTGAAGCCCGCTGGCCCCCTGCTGTAAAGGTGCAGCGCCGGTAGAGATCGCTGTCATAGCCCGTCACTGAGTGCCCTGCACGCAACAGCATCGGCACCATCACCGAGCCGATATAGCCTTGATGGCCGGTTACCATGACTTTCATCGCGCACCTCTCAAGCCGATAGTGATCGCCAGAAGGCTACTTGGGCTGAAAACAGTGAGGGAGAACGCCAATAGGCGATCAGGATGCCCTGTTGGACGAAGCCTTTGCCGCCAGTGCACCTTTCGGGTGGTCCGAGCCTAATCCTTTCGGAGGATTTTCTTCTGATCACCGTCGCTGATGCTTCCATCGGCCTCGTCATCAGCATTCCCGATCCGAGACTCAATTAGCGCTTGTTGGTTCGATTTCACCCAGGCCCCGCGACCGCGGATGTTTCGCGCATCGCGGCGTGTCCGGTGTTGAACTCCGCCGACGTGGCGATTCCGAAGGCCACGGCCTCACGCGTCATTGAGCCTTGACGCAGTTGATAGGTATAGGTTTCAAGCCCGTTGCCGTCCGCGGACCGGTTCAGAAGCAACAGATATAGAAACCCGACATAGGCGCGGTCTGTCAGGCCGATCGTGGCATATCTGGTTTCGAATTCGTGCGAGCGCATCATTTCCATGATCATGTCGGGGAGTTTGGTCGCTCCGTCTTCAAGTGCCGCCGACCACTGATTGACGCTGGCCGTGTCGCCCTTGCGGCCAAGAATGAGGCAGTAGACGAAACTTGCCTGCCGCGCCGGTAGGGACTGGTCCGCAGCCGCGGCCTCGGGGTCGCAGTCCCGATGGGGCTTGGGTATCGGCAGGGGGCCGCGGGTGAAGTCCCGTACCGTTTTGTAGGCAGGCTTAGGCTCGCCGGTCCGCCATTTGCCATCTGAGAGAGCCACGAGCCTCACCAATCCCATATTGGCTTCGAAGCCGGGGGCCCAGTAGGCCTCATCGAGCAGTTCGTAGATGTGCGCGGCCTCCACCTTATATTTGTCCTTGAGTTCGCTAAGCCGCGTCATCGTCTGCTTGATGCCGTCAGCCTGCTGGCGCTCGCTGCGCTGACTTCCATAAGGATTGTTGAATTCGGTGACCCAGATCGGCTTGCCGTATCTCGAGATTTCACGGAACGCCCATTCCGGGTCATCGCCGTACATGTGCCACACAGAAATATCCCAGGCGATCCCGTCCTGCTTCATCCGCACGAACGCTCCGGTGTGGCCCCAACCGGCGGTGCCCATCGCCTTCCTTATGCTCGGATCGACCTCTGTCATGCCGTCGGACAGGCCCTTCAAGACAGCGCTCACCTTTACCCATCGCGGGCCGTAGTAATCGAGCGGTCCTGTTCCGCCCGCAGGTCCCCATGCACATGGATATTGCGAACCATCGTCGCGTTTCTCACAGGGCTTGATGATGGCATAGTTTTCCATCTCGTTGCCGAGTTCCCAAACACGGATGTCGTTCTTGAACCTGGTAGCAAGGGTGACCGCCAGTTTCCGGGTGCTCGCGTAGAGCTCTTCCGGACTATCCTTGTCCAGATCGGCGACCGCAGGCGTGATGACGGGCAGGATCTCGATCCCTCTCGCCTTCCCGGCGTCGACGAGGTTGGAGAGCATATCCGCGTTGTCCACGCCTGAAACGTTGACGCGGTACGATTTCAGGCCGAGATCCTTGATGAAGTCGAGTTGCCTTTCCACCGGAATGCCCGGATAGGAGACTATTGGATGGCCATTGATGCCCCAGAGGAAATCGGCTGATGCAGGCGCGGCTGTTGCCAGCAGGCAGGCTGCAACGATTGCGAGACGAAACGACACGGCAACAAGCCTCCCTGCCCGATTTCGAGATCCGGGATAGTGGGGACTGCACACACTTCGCGCAATTTGCCCATACGGTTGAGCGCGGGCTCTCGTTACCCCTTTTGACGGTGGTCATGGGACAGCCTATTTGGACTGGCCTCCACCCGACCGCACCTAACCCTTACCAGCCCGCCCAAATGCCTTTGAGACCGTTCGGGTCCGAGAGAAGGATCGTAGTGATGTGACAGCGATGGCTCCACTCCGTCAAAAGTGGAAGGTAGCTACCGCTAATTCGGGGACGGCTGTCGGATTCCAGGGATGCTATGGTACGGCACTAGGCAAATGACATTGGTTGCGGAGCGCGCTGTGGACGGGAGTGCTGCATGTCACTGAGGGTCGGCGACTGGGTAGAGATTCGGTCCAAGGAAGAAATCCTTCTTACGCTCGACAGAAATGGTCGACTTGAGGAGCTTCCTTTCATGCCACAGATGTTTCAATATTGTGGTCACCGCTTTCGTGTTTACAAGCGCGCGCACAAGACATGTGACACGATCAATTTTGCTGGCGGACGCAAGTTATCCGGAGGCATCCATCTTGAAAACCTGAGGTGCGACGGCAACGCGTTTGGAGGTTGTCAGGCAGCGTGCCTGGTCTTCTGGAAAGAGGCATGGCTCAGGCCTGTGGCGTCCTCGGACGAAGCAATCGCGCCGCGAACCAACGCGGCGAATGGAAAAGGTTGCACGGAAAGCGACGTGCTGGCTGGTACGCGCGCCAAGAGCCAGCCACTTTCAGGTGGTCCGAGATACTCATGCCAAGCCACAGAACTTCTGGATGCGACCACCCCACTTTCTTGGTGGGATGCCCGGCAGTATGTGGAAGATTATGCATCGGGAAACGCCAGCAAAAAGCGTCTCCTGGTCGGATTCATCTATGCAGCAGTATTCAGTATCTATCACTACATGGGCCGTCTGCATCTCGGGAGGCTCTCCGTGATTGTCAGCTGGCTGTATGACAAGGTGCAGCACATTTACGGTGGCGTTTCATTCCCACGATATCGGGGATCGATACCTGCCGGCCAGCCGGTTCCAACCATCAAGCTTGATCTCCAACCGGGGGAGCTGATCAGGGTTAAGTCCTATGAAGAAATCCTCAAGACCCTAGACACGGATAATAAGAACCGTGGCCTGTATTTCGACGCTGAGATGGTCCCCTATTGCGACCATACTTTCAGGGTCCGGTCGCGAGTAACAGCGTTTGTCAATGAAAAGACCGGACTTCTCAACCGGCTCAGGGGACCGGCGGTCATCCTGGAGAAAGTCTGGTGCAATTCGAGGTATAGCGATTGCCGGATGCAGTGCCCAAGAGCCGTCTATCCCTGGTGGCGAGAAATTTGGCTGGAACGGGTGCCTGG
The DNA here is from genome assembly GCF_004022735.1 of Mesorhizobium sp. M7A.F.Ca.AU.001.01.1.1. Lineage (NCBI taxonomy): Bacteria > Pseudomonadati > Pseudomonadota > Alphaproteobacteria > Hyphomicrobiales > Phyllobacteriaceae > Mesorhizobium > Mesorhizobium sp. M7A.F.Ca.AU.001.01.1.1. Next base: position 3,606 of record NZ_RZPF01000271.1, on the reverse strand, counting down.
CGAGGCAATCGCTCACATGGGGCATGCTACGGCAGCTCAAACGGAAACAAGCGCGTATGCAGCCAGTGATACATGACCCACAAGGCCCTCAGTGCCAAAGGCGAACCCCGCAACCTTAAAAGGGAAGCCATTCAAAGTGGCGTCGCCAGGATGGTGAGCCAGGGGGTGAACCTGATTCTCAGGGTGGGCTATATTGCCATCCTGGCACGCCTGCTCAGCCCTGACGATTTCGGCCTGGTCGCGATGGTGGTGGCACTCACAGGCATTTTCGACGTCTTCACCACCGCCGGGCTTTCCTCCGCTACCATCCAAAAGCATGAGATTTCGTTTGACCAGGTTTCGGCACTGTTCTGGATCAACATACTGGTAGGGGTCTTTCTCGCGCTGCTCTGCGCCGCGAGTGCCTACACGATATCAGCCTTCTACCATGAGCCGCGTCTACTCAGGATCGCCATCGCGGTCGCTCCAGCTTTCCTGCTTAACGCGGCCGGCGTGCAACATGCCGCTCTGATCGAGCGCGACTTGCGTTATGTCACACTCAGCGCGATCGAAACGGGTGCCCTGTGCGTGGGCATCCTGTCCGGTGTGCTGCTCGCGTTGCGTGGCTACGGCTACTGGGCACTGATCGCCCCGACACTTATCTCGCCGGCAATCAACAGCCTGGGCTGCTGGATCGCCACCGGGTGGATTCCTGGATGGCCTCGACGCGGCGCCAATATTCGCTCGCTCTTGCATTTCGGTGGAATCGTCACGCTGAACAACCTCGTTGTCTATATTGGCTACAATGTGGAGAAAGTCCTTCTCGGGCGGCTCTGGGGCGCTGCGTCGCTCGGATTGTATACCCGGGCCTTCCAGCTGATTGGCATCCCTACGGCGACCATCAACAGCGCCGTCGGTGCGGTACTGTTCTCGGCGTTGTCACGAATGCAGCATGATCCCGCGCGGTTGCGGAACTTCTACCTCAAGGGATATTCGATCGTCATCGCGGTGACGGTTCCCATCACAATGTTCTCGTTCCTGTTCGCACATGAGATCATCACCGTGGTGCTGGGCTCGCAATGGACGGGGGCGGCGACCATCTTCCGGCTGCTCACGCCTACCATCTTGGTGTTCGGGATCATCAACCCTACATATTGGCTGCTCATCTCGACCGGCAAGCAGAAGCGCAGCCTGTATCTGGCTTTCGCCATCGCCCCTCTCGTCATCACTTCCTACTGCGCAGGAATCTCCTTCGGCCCCGAGGGCGTTGCACTGAGCTACTCGACGGCGCTGGTGCTCTGGCTCTATCCACACCTGGTGTGGAGCCTGCACGGAACGCCGGTTTCAGTCGGGGATCTGTTGCGGACGATCATGAGGCCATGGATGGCCGGCATCGTGGCCTCGGTGGGTGCGCTGGCAGTGCAGCGCTATCTCGGCCCGGAGGTTCCTTCGCTTCTGCGGCTCGCGGCTGGCGGGCTGGTTCTGATCAGTATCTATGCATTCGTCTTGCTGTTCGTCTTGGGGCAGCTCAAGCTGTTTCAGGATGTGCTGCTGGGCTTTCGAGGCGAGGCGCGGGCCGGCGCTTGACGCAGCCCGCGACTTCGACCGGCGAAGGCCCGAGAGAGAAGCTTTTTGGAGGGCAAATGGCCAGTATAGCAATCGTCCATAGCTATCCGTACGACGCGTTCTTCGGCGGAGACGGCGCCTATATCCAGGCGTTCGGGCGATATCTCCTGAAGTCCGGCCACGAGGTACACGGGTATGTATCCAACATAGCGCGCGGCCGAAGGAGTCCAGTCTGTAGGAGCGTATATGAAATAGAGCAGTTTTCTTCGTGGCAGGTTCGTCGAAGTATCAGATTGGGCCAGAGAACATTTCTATCCACGGAGTTGCTTCGGTCCGGGCATCTGGCCGGATCGTTCCTTGGACGGAAGACCGCACCTGTTTCCCCAACGACGGACCAGAACTTTTCCGAGGGAGAGACTCAGTGGGTGCTTGACCGTATCGAAGCTGGACGGCCGGACGCCGTCATACTGTTCCACGATGCCGTGCATTTCGCCCCTGGCCTCTCCCGCAACGGTAACAGGGTTTTCTCACTTGTTGGCCATCTTCAGCACCGCAACGGGGCAGCGCGCTGGGAGGCCGGCGCAACCCCCGGCCCGGACAAGAATTGGACCGAGGAAAAGAGATTGTCAAACTCGCTGAAGGCGGCAGAGTGTGTCGGTTTCAACAGCAAGGATGACGCCTCCTACGCCCGCAACCATCTCGGGGTGACACGCGTGATCTCTCTTGGCATGGGCTTCGACAATCACGAAAAGCAACCCGACAGCAATGAGCCCATCGTTCTCTTCGTCGGGAATGCCACAGAGCCAAATCGTGCCGCACTGTCGTGGTTCCTGAAGGAGGTCTGGCCAACTGTTCGAACCTCATGCCCCACGGCAAGGGTTCGCATCGTCGGAACCGCCGCCTTCACATGTGAGGTTACGCCGGCGGCCGGCCTGGAGTGTGTGGGAGCGCTCCCGGACCTCGCTCCCGAATATAGGCGCGCCCAGCTTGTCGTGGCCCCGCTCGTTTCCGGCAGCGCCGGCGTCAAGATAAAGGTGGCCGAGGCCATGTCTTACGGCCGCCCCCTCGTGACGACCTCGATAGGTGTGGACGCAGGTGACCCCCACCAACTTGATGAGGGAGCGATCGTGGCCAATGGTGGTGCAGACTTTGCACAGGCGGTCATCGCGCTGTTAAGCAATGCGGAACTTCGGCGTCAGAAATCCGAGGGTACCGCGCATGTATTCGCCAGCCTCTTTTCCTGCGATGTGTGCTATGGCCCGTTCCTGTCTTGGCTCCGCAAGGCAGGCCAGGTGGCTGATAGCAGCTTGTCATCACAAATGGTGTAGGGAGGCGGGCGCCTCTCTAAAGTGGCACTCGACAGGATTTGATCAGCACTATGCTGTATCCGCATGCTCCACTTGGCGGGTGGACGAGCCCGACCGACCGGAAACCACTGCCAAGGCCCGTCTGACGGCGCCCTTCGTTCGATAAAGATGGCCCAGCGGCGGAAACAGCCTCAATATCGGAGACAGCGAAAAGCTATATCTAAGCAATTCGACGCCACAAGCGGTCCTTCCTCGGACAATATGAGAGACTGCCGACCAATAAGCGGCATCGGCAACCCGGCGCATTGCCATGCGACGAAGCCCCGATGCCGCCGGCATGGCAGCGCCTTCGCACGAGAAGAAGCTGGCGAATACCGCCTCTCGTTCTTTCAATTGCGTTAATTTGTCCGAAAAGTGGACCACCGTTATTTGTGCTGCATGCACGCGTCGGATACCGAGCGCGCCCTCGAATTCCACGATTGAACCCAACCGCGCGAGGCGAAGCACCATCTCCAAATCGGGCGCGTGCGCGAGTGACGCACGGTAGTGACCCACCGCCTTTTGCGCAGTCATCCTGACCAGCACCGCTCCCAAGGCCAGGGACACTCCCAGATGGCCCAGATGACGACAACAGTCTTCAATGAACCGGGCACCCGCCGTTACGCGCCATCCATCTGGTTGACTTGGTTCGGCAAAATCCTTCCCCTCGATCATGCTGAGATCAGACCCTATGGCGAAAGCAGCCCCAGGATTG
>NZ_RZPF01000026.1:0-17995 GCF_004022735.1 Mesorhizobium sp. M7A.F.Ca.AU.001.01.1.1 | reverse complement strand
CAACAATGAGCCACCAAAAGTCGGACGGGTCGCGGCGAGTGAACCGTCGGAATCTACATCAAGTTCGGTGCAGTCGGCCGTGAGCCCCGTCTGCAGGGTCGTCGCTACCGAGCCTGCAAGATCCCTGCCCAGTGTGGTCGCGCCGAGAAGGAGGATTTCGGGTTTATGGGTATTGACCAGATCCGTGAGCGCCTTGGCGAACGGCTCGTTCCGGTAGTCGGCGAGCGGCGGCGCATCGACGATGTAGACAAGATCCGCCCCGTAAGCGAAGGCCTCGGCAACAGCGTCCTCGACCATCTCGCCCGGCGGTCCCAGCACGACGCCCGCGAGCTGGACTTCAAGCTTGTCGGCTAATTTGCGGCCTTCGCCCAGCAGTTCGAATGATACAGGATGCACATTGCCGCGTTCGAGCTCGAGGAAGACCCACACGTGCCGGTAGTCTTTGAAACGGTCGGGAAGTTCTTTCTTTACACCGGCACGGCCGGGGGCAATGCGAGGGGTAGTTTGGCTTGCGGTCGACATTTTCTGCTCCTGGCCGTCACGTGCCGCTGTTGAAGGCCAGCTCATGTTCCAGCGCCGGCCGGCGGGTTAAGATATCGGCGATGAGTTCATCGGCTATGTCCTGCAAGCCCCTTTCCGCGGTGTCGATCTGCGCCGCCCTTTCTGCCCGTGCGGTGGGGGCGAAAACACGCTTGACGACTGTAGGCGAGCCACGCAGACCGCACCGGGTGAGATCGTCAATGCCGGCGTCGGCTGCAGTCCACTTCACGACTTGGCTGCGCGCCGCGCACAGAGCCTGCTGGAGCGAGCCCCGGCGGATTTCGTTGGTGTCTTCCAGCATGGTAATGAGGCAAGGGAGTCTGCTCTTCAGCAACTGGGTGCCGCCTTCGGCGCGACGAGCGACTTCGATCTCTCGCGTATCGAGATCGATGGAGGCAATCTTCGCGACATAGGTAAGTTGCGATAAATCTAGGCGCTTGGCTATGCCCGGTCCGACCTGGGCGGTATCGCCGTCAATCGTCTGCTTGCCGGTGAAGACGATGTCCGGCCTGCCGAAAGTCTCCCCAATTTTTGCGATTGCTTGCGAAAGAGCAAAGGAAGTCGCCAGCGTATCGGATCCGGCAAAATAGCGGTCCGTCAAGAGAACTGCTCGGTCAGCACCGTAACCGAGCGCCTTTCGCAGCGAGTCCTCCGCCATGGGCGGACCCATTGTGAGCACAGTAACCTCGCCACCATGAACGTCGCGCAGTTTGAGCGCTTCTTCGAGGGCGAACAGGTCGTAAGGATTGATGATGGTCGGAACACCCTGACGCATGATCGTGTTCGTCACCGGGTGCACGCGGATCTGTGCCGAATCCGGCACCTGCTTGATGCAGACTACGATATGCATTGGCGGTTTCTCTAAGCTCCCAGTCCGGATTCGTGCTTGGCGGTTCACCTCATTGCCTGCATCGTTCATGCCAAGTCGTCTTCCTGCCTCTATTCCAGAAGGTGGCTTCGTTTGCTTCCGAGGAGGCGTCATGAGGACTGGATTTGTCGACTTCTCGACATTGTCGCGTCGCAGCCGTGTCGGGCTCATTACTTTCCGAACCGCTTCAGTGCAGAGTCGAGCGGGACGAAGGCGCGGCCAGGTGCGGGACATATGTTTGGATCGTGGTCCCTTAGCACCTTGAACACACGTTGCGTGAGCGGCGAGGAAGTCGCGAAATCTTCGTAGGCGCGTTCCAGCTTGGCGCGCACCCGCGCGGCGATTACCTGGTTAGGCAGACCGGAGAAATCTTCTTCGGCAAGGTATTGGCCCACGCGCTTCATGATATGGAGCCGCGAGACATTCATCACTTTCGGGTCGTAGGAGACGTCAAGGCAGGCGAAGAAGTCCTCCGCGGCCGACAGGCCCTTCAGTCGCGCTAGGATATCGGTGCGATCGATCGGGCGGCTATCAGCGGAGCAGTTCATTGTATTCTCCCGGCGCGAAATTGTGGTGTCGATGCATTGGTGACATTGCTGACGGCGTGCCGACCTCTGGCACGGCGGCTGGGCAAGAGACTTGGCGATCTCAAGCTTTTCTGAAGTGGTGAAGGCGACCCCGAGTTTAACTGCTCTCCTTGCGCAGGGTCGTCACGTTGAGGAAGACCTCACGGCTCGTCGGCTATTGTGCCGCTCGGACCCGGGCCGGAATGAAGCTGTTCTGCACCTCGCCCGCACAGTCCAGCACTGGGAACGGCCCGTAGCTTCTCGGTGATCGCAGGCAGGACCTCAAGCACGCGGTCTACGTCATCTTCGCCGTTGTCACGCGACAAGGAGAAGCGGACTGCCCCACATGCCGCGTTCATAGCGATCAGAACATGGCTCGGTTCCAGTGAGCCAGAGGCACAGGCGGACCCGGCGGAACAGGCGATTCCCAGCCGGCTCAGGACAATTGGAATTGCATCGCCTTCGATACCTTCGAATCCAATGTTTGCAGTGTTTGGCAATCGCTCTTGCGGATCGCCGTTGATGGATGTGTTTGGGATGCGCTGGATGATCCCGTTCTCAAGGCGGTCGCGCAACCATTTTATTCGTTTTGTCTCGTCCATGAATTTCAAGGCGAGTTCGGCCGCCATGCCCAGTCCGACTATGCCGGGTGTGTTTTCAGTGCCTGCACGCCGGTCGCGCTCTTGGTGCCCACCCTTGATCATGGAGGAGAAGCGCACGCCACGTCTTACATAAAGCGCGCCTATCCCCTTTGGACCATGCAGCTTGTGGGCGGAGAGCGACAGCATGTCGATCGCGGTCGATTTCAGCTCAATCGGAAGCCTTCCGACCGCCTGCACTGCATCAGTGTGGAAAAGCGCGCCGACTTCCCTGGCTAGATCGGCAAGCTTAACCACGGGAAAGATCGTACCGGTCTCATTGTTCGCCCACATTATCGAGACGATTGCCACTTGTGGGGTGAGGGCGGTTCTGTAGGCGTCCAGGTCGAGCCGGCCGTAGTGATCGACTGGGATAATGTGCACCTTGACGCCGCGCGTCTTCTCAAGGTGCGCGCACAACTTCAGAACGGCCGGATGTTCAACCGCGGAAGTCACTATTTCCGTTCGGTCGGGCATCACCTCCAGCGCCGAAAGGATGGCTGTACTGTCGCTTTCAGTCCCGCCCGAGGTGAAGATGATCTCGTCCTCGAATCCCGCGCCGATGAGGGCTTGCAACTGTTGCCTCGCCTTTCTCACGGCTTCAGCAACCGATGCGCCATAGGCGTGCATGGACGAATGATTGCCAAATTGCTCCGTAAAGAAAGGCAACATCGCTCCAACGACTGCAGGATCAACCCGCGTCGTTGCGTTGTTGTCGAGATAGACAGGGTTCATGGGAGTGATCCTTCAACTGCTGAAATGATTCAAGGGTAGTCGGGCCATTGAACCTCTGGCGCATATCGTATCTGGTAAGGTGGGCGGCCGGGGGAGCGATGGCTTGGCTGACCGGTCGCTGTCGACATTGCCCTTTGGTGGCGGCATCCGCCGGGAATTCAGCTGTTTCGGGCAATTTTGTTTGCTTGCCCACGGCAACGATCGATGATCGCGATTTGGTGCATCACCGAACGCAATTGTTCCGGGCCGACAGTGCGTGTCGGCCGGTTCCAGAGCGCCGGCGGTTACCGGTTCGACGCAGTATTCCTTGGCGTCGCTATAGTCGAACATAGCCTGTTCCCTCGCAATCATTTGCAGGACTTGCCGCAGCCGCACGTCTCACGCGCATTGGGGTTATCGAAAACAAAGCCGGATGTTTCGAGCCCAGTGACGAAGTCCACGGTCATGCCGGCGGCATGGGGTTGGGAGCCTCTATCCATGAACACCTTGAGCCCATCTCGCTCGATGATCGCATCGCCCTCACGTGAGACGCTCTCCAGGCCCATTGAGTATTGGAAGCCGGCGCAGCCGCCGGCATGGACCATGATGCGAAATCCTTCCGCCGGCTCGCTGGCGCGGTAAAGAGCGGCCTTGATGGCGGCAACAGCGTTGTCGGTGAGCGTAATCATGGCTCGATTTCTCCTCGGTCCGGCGTTTTCGTGGATCATCTCGCATGGACCGTGCCAAAGGGAAGACGTGTCAAAAACCGTAGGACATCCCGACGTCTCTTATGCTCGATTGCTGGGGAGACGTCCGACAACCGACACTTACTGTCGGGTTTGTCGCGTCCGCGTCACAGGAAGGGCGCCTGAGTTCGCGATGCACTCACGCGTAAAGCAATGAACAGAGCCAAAGATGTTCAGAGCTTGCCGCGGAGCAACTGGCACGATTTTTGTGAAGCCTTCGTTGCGGCGGCAAAATTGCCGGCCGATTCACCTTTGGGTTGCCCTCGCAATCGAAGAACGAAGGAAAGCAATATGATCCATCAGACCCGCCTTGGTGGGAAAGCAGCACCGCCGGTGGTACCCGAATGCTCGATCGGCCGATTGGCGCCGACCACCCAACAATCGCTCGCTACCGGCGATTGGCCGCTGACCGCCCGGAGACAGGATTCGACTGGCATGTGCCTGACGATCGATCGCGTCCGCCGTGCACATCCCTGAGGCCCGTTTTTCGATCGATCGTCAAAAGAAGAACGGGGCAGGGGTAAAAACATGGATCAGCGCAAGAAGCGGTCGCCCAACGAAATCCGGCGTGCGTGGGAAGTCTGTCCGAACATTCCCGCGCGTGATTTCGCCGCCCAATTGGCCATTTCGGAAGCGGAACTGGTCGCGGCCCATTGCGGTTTCGGCGCGGCACGCATCGACCCGCGCGTCAATCACCTTCTGACGGGCCTCGAATTCGTGGGCGAAGTGACGGCGCTGACCCGCAATCAAGGTGCCGTGCACGAAAAGATTGGCGTCTTCAACAGAGTGATAACCGGCAACAATCACGCCATGGTCCTTGGTGACGAATTCGACCTTCGCGTCTTCCCGCAGGCTTGGAGGTATGGTTTCGCTGTTGAAAGGCGCCATCGCGGCGGAATCCAGCGCAGTTTGCAATTCTTCGACGCCGCCGGCGCAGCAGTGCATAAGGTGCATCTCAGGCCGGTCTCCAACCTTCATGCCTATCGAAAGCTGGTGGCCGAGCTCGTATCCGCCAACCAGGAGCCGACCATGTCGCTTAAGGCGAGAGTAGCCGACCTGGGCGCGAGGACTGCGGACTGGGCCGGCACGGTGGACGACCTACGCGAGTACTGGAGCCGGCTGACTGACGTCAACCTTCTAAAGACGCTCAAGCTCAGCCGCTGCCAGGCTTTGCGCATGGTCGGCCAGGATTACGCTTGGCTGCTCGACAATGCCGCAGTTGGCGCCGTGCTCCAGCGTGCGGCCGAAGACGAATTGCCGATCATGTGCTTCGTCGGCAACCGAGGTTCTATCCAGACCCATTCCGGCTTAATCAAGTCGGTCAAGCAGATCGGGCCGTGCATCCATGTGCTGGACGAAACGTTCCGGCTGCATCTCAGGACCCACCAAATCCGTGAGGTTTGGGCCGTGCGCAAGCCGACCAATGACAGTCACGTCACCTCGCTCGAAGCATATGGGTCCGACGGCAAGATCATCATCCAGTTGTTCGGTGCGCGCAAGGAAGGCGAACGCGAGCGCGACGACTGGCGGGTTCTGGCGGAAAACCTGCCTCGTTTCCCCGACAGCTACATGAGAAAAGACCGATCGTCGTCGGTGGGACGCCGGCGCCCATCTGCCTCCGCAGCCAGTAGCCGGGCATTGAAGCCGAGACCGGGGACACGATGACGCAATAAGCGCGCTGTATTATCGCAACGCGATGAGCAGGAAGCAATTTGGCGCTGCCCCATCGACCGCATGGTTACGACGAAGCCGCGGCCTTTGGGCCGAGCTCAGAGGTGACAATAGCGTGAACGCCGCCGACCGTCACTCCCCACCAGGCGGTCAGGTTTTGCGGTTCGGGCCGAGCAAAAATACTGTCAAGACAGCGAGGAACGTGGCAACCGCGCTGTAGACAAAGACACTGGCAATACCCGTGTGATCCACCAATAGGCCACCGCAAGTTGTGCCGGCTGCGATGGCCACTTGGAAGGTTATGACCATCAGTACACCAGCGCTCTCGGCCTGTTTCGGAGCGGCGCGTAGCACCATCCATGTCTGCAATCCGACCGGGACCGCGCCAAAAGCAAAGCCCCATACGGCAACTGCAATTGCCGAGGTCAAGGCCGATGCTCTCATGGTCAGGAGCGAGACAGCGGCTACGGCAATGAGCAGGGGCGGCAGGGCCGCGACCGCCTTGAGACTGTGTTTGGTGAGGAATGCGCCGGCTAAATTGCCGAAGACGCCGGCCGTGCCAAAAGCAAGGAACACGAGCGGGATTGACTTCTTGTCGAGCGCAGGAACGCTCTCGAGAAAGGCGCGGATGTAGGCGAAGCTGGCAAAATGGCCGGAAGCGACCAATAGCACGACTAGCACCGCAACCTTCATCGCCGGATTCTTCGCGACATCCAGCGGACTGCGGAATCTGCGCACTTCGATCGGAGGCAGTGGCGGAATGGTTACGAGTTGCACGAGCAGCGCAACGGCACTCACGATTGCGGCGACCTTGAACGAGGCTCGCCATCCCCAAATGTCACCGACATAAGCGCCGATTGGAGCCGCGCAGACGGAGGCGACAGAAACGCCGGTGAGGATGACCGACATGGCGCGCGGCATGAGGTGACTTGGAACCAGCCGCATCGCCAACGCTGCCGAAATTGACCAAAAACCACCAAGCGATATGCCAAGGACGACGCGTGCCGCCAGCAAAACCGGCAGCGACCCCGCAACCTCCGCCAGAACGTTCGACAGGATCAGCAGGAGCGTCATCGCCCAGATGACGACCCTGCGGTCCAGACGCTTTGTCACGATGGCGATTATCGGTGCCGAGATCGCCGCGACGATTGCGGCCGCTGTTAGCGCCTGTCCAGCCGTGCCCGTGGTGATACGGAGATCATGCGCGAGCGGTGTCAGAACGCTGGCGGGCAGAAACTCTGCCGTCACAAGCCCGAAGGTGCCGAAGGAAAGCGAAATGATGGCACCCCATGCAGGGCCAGAACGTTGATAGGGACTTTCTGGGTCAAGCCGATCTCGGTCGAACAAAGCCGCGTCCACTAAATCTGTCGCCGATTCGGTCATGAATGAGTTCTCCGGCTAGGAGCTGTTGCAGCAGGGGTGGCTACATCGCCGGGGATCAAAGCCGCGAGACCTTCCGGCGGCGGCCAGTCGGCATCAGTCGAGGCCTCGGAGCCCGACGCATCCGAGGCCTCATCGGAGGGCCGACGGACCCAACCGTCGACAATGCGGGAGAGTTCTCGGCGCGGTCGCATCGATCGCATTCGTCGAAGTGCGGTCTGTTCACTGCGAACCAAGCAAGCCGAACGCGGTGTCCTCGATCGAGGCCTTGATGGGGGGATGATCGACGATCTCTATATTGCTTTGAAGCAGGAAGTTCCGTCGCCATATGTGGTTATCCTGGCAGCCAGAATTGAGCGGTTGTCGCAAGCACCAAGGCGGTCGCAATGAGTGCAACGAGGCGGAAGTCTGATCGATGGCTGCGGTTCGATGGCCGCGCGATCGACAAAATTGAGGTGATGAGTTATCCCTTTTGAAGCCGTTGCTCCCAATTCTGGGATAAGGTAATTGCAGGCGGTCCCAGCAACGTCGGGCGGCCTTTTTGGTGATCGAATTCATGGGACGACACTCTCGGTCCGTGACGCATCTGCGAATGACTCCGCAAGTTCCGTGCCATCAACGACAAATCTGGCTCTGCTGAGCGGGTGGTGGAGGCACGAGCGTGGGCTATCCCAAGAGCTTGCCGCAAGGTTGTTCGAAGTTGAGGTGCCGGATAGACCGCAAATATGTCGGGCGGCCTGGGGTTGGCCAACACGAAGATGCGCAAGTTCAAAAGGACGAGCTGAACCCTTGCCGATATCCATCCGAGGCTGATCTGGAGAAGGTCAAGAACTGCGTCTTGAAGGCTTCCGCCGCACCGGCAAATGCTAAGCCAAGGTGCTGGGCAAGATGGACAGGGCCATCCAACCCGTCGACTGGACGCTCATTAATGGCGTCGGTGTGGCTCTGTAGCTGGCGAGAAAAACGCCCTGCTGAAAGACAAAAGCTCGTGTGGCCGGCTCTGAAGGACGGCCAATGAGGCATGCGAGGAGAGGCTATAGTCCATTCGTGTAGACTGATCTTGTCCTACGGAGGCGGCTAACCACCCCGCCAGACATCATCGAGGGGAGCGCCACTAGGCTCACCCCAAGTGTTGGTCGTTTCCACCTGGTGACCTCGGCCAAGTCACCAAGCCGCTTAGCGCAAGCTTTCGAACTGGATGCTCCCCGGGCACATGATCGGCTAGCGATCCCACCAGTTGAGTTGCTCCAAGTCGCTGTCTAGCATTCTACATTCTGTGTCCGACGCTGGACAAGAATGTTGCAATCCCGACCAGCAAGTCAGCGCAGGCGCCACCTGTTGCCCAGCAAACGGCAAGGATTATCGAAAGACGAATTCGGCACGGAGCTTGCACCGACGATTGCATGCAAATGCCGACAGCATCTCATGAACGGTCTCTCGATTCTGGCGCGGTTAAATCGCGGCCGGTTCCAGATCATGTCCCGCCCGAAATGGTGAGGGACTTCAACCTGTTTACGTCGCCCGGCATGTTGCCGACGGCTAACGGGGATCCGCATGCAGCGGTTGCTTGCGTTCATGCCGGGCCTCCGATCTTTTATTCAACCAGCAACACGCGCGACGGTCGGGGTACCTGGGTCATCACTCGCGCGAGCGACCAGCGCCGGGTGCTGCAGGACACCGAAACGTTTTCCAGCCATCGCAGCATCTTCGCCTCTGTGCTCGGCGAGAGCTGGCCGATGATCCCGCTTGAGCTCGATCCGCCATTCCACGGTGTTTTTCGCTCACTGCTCAATCCGCTGCTTTCGCCAAAGCGGGTAATGGCATTGGAGCCGGCTGTCCGGGAACGAGCGATCAAGCTGATCGACAGGATCGCCGCATCAGGCACGAGCTGCGACATCATGAAGGATTTTGCAGTTCCGTTCGCGGTCAATATCTTCCTTCGCTTTATTGGGCTTTCGGACAACGGACTAGAAACATTTGTCGGCTGGGCTAGAGATCTGCTCCACGGCGATAAGGAGCAACGACCACCCGCAGCCCGGACGATCGTGGCCTTCATCGACGAACTTGCCACCGAGCGCCGCAAGGAGCCGGTCGATGATTTCATGACCTTCATCGTGAAGGCAAAGGTCGAGGGTCGTCTGCTCAGTGACGAAGAAGTCCGTGGCATCGGCGTGCTTGTGTTCGTCGCGGGACTCGACACGGTCTCAGCAGCCATATGCTTCGACTTGGCCCATCTCGCGCGCAACCCCAAAGATCAGGAATTGCTACGAAGCGAACCTGACCGGATTGCCGTCGCTGCGGAAGAATTGCTGCGCGCCTATTCGACCATTCAGATGATCCGAGTGGCAACGAAGGATGTCGACTTCAAAGGCGCGCCGATCCGCAAGGGAGATTATGTTTCCTGTGCCACGATGATTGCCAATCGTGACCCGGCGGAATTCGAATGCCCGAATGAGATCGATCTGGCGCGCGAGGACAACCGGCACGCTGCCTTTGGCTATGGTCCCCATCGTTGTCTTGGCTCACACCTTGCCCGGCGGGAGATTGTCATTGGCCTGGAGGAGTGGCTGGCGCGCATCCCAGCCTTTCGGATCAAGACAGGGACTGAACCTATCACCTTCGGCGGCCATGTGTTCGGGATCGAGAATCTGATCCTGGAATGGTCCTGAAGTTTCAGCCAACGACATTGGAGTTCGCTATGCGTGTCGTCGTACATAAAGCCAGATGCCAGGGTCATGCGCGCTGCTGGGCGCGGGCGCCGAGAGTCTTCAAGCTTGATGACGCCGGCTACATCTTGCCCGGTGATATTGATGTTGCCGATGGGGAGCAACTGCTTGCCTCAAAAGGGGTACGAGCCTGCCCCGAACAAGCTCTGGAAGTTGACGAGCCCCCCGCTAACTCAGTTGTAGAGAGAGACACACGCAAAGTGCAGACTGGCATCGGGAAGGACAAAACAATCATACAATTCGCGACAGACCCTGTCGACCACGCGAAAATTACCGAACTGCGTGACCGAGAGGCGATCCGCAACTGCCTGTATCGGTACTGCCGCGGGATAGACCGCGCCGATGAGGCGGCGCTGCGTAGCGCATACTGGCCCGAAGCGTATGACAGGCACGGTCCCTATTGCGGACCGGCAGAGGACTTCATCCAATTTGCTCTCGGTCTGCCGGGGCACCGTAACATCCATCAAATCACGAACAGCCTGATCGACTTCATCAGTTCAGCAGAGGCCGCGGTCGAGAGCTATTTCACCGCGCTGCAACGCGGACCGGATACAGACCAAGAAATACGTCAGACGCTGCTTTGCGGCCGTTACTGCGATCTGTTTCAGAAGAGGCAGGACGAGTGGCGAATTGCGGAACGGACAGTCGTCTACGATTGGGTTGAGGAGCAAATCCCGCCAGCGATTCTTGAGGCAGATAGGTTCGGCCGGCGACAGCCGATTGGAGCACCACATCCAGACGATCCCATCTACCAGTTGCTCAAGGGTCACATCCCCACCGACCAAGATGGCGTCGAGGGTCCCCAACTGGGAGCTGCATAAGTGGGTAGGAATGGAGGATGAGCGCCCTACGGGAACGACATCTGTGTGGGGCCGCGACTGGCGGTCACTGCAACGATTTGGCTCGGCCCTTCATTCCGCCCAAGGTTGATGGGCTGAGATCACAAGCGGTCATCGTGGAGAAGCTCTCGTGAAACTGGCAGCACGCACCGTAATCATCACAGGCGCTGCGGGCGGGATCGGCCGTGCCCTGGTCGATATCCTTGCCGCGGACGGAGACACTGTAGTTGCGGTGGACCTTCCGGGCAGTGGTGTGGTTGAACTGGCTCGGGATCTCGGGTCGCCGCACGTCGGTCTGGAGTGCGATGTGTCGCGAGAGAAGGACATGCTCTCACTTTTCGGCCAGGTCGAAGCACGGTTCGCGCAAATCGATGTCCTCATCAACAATGCGGCGGTTGGACCCACGATGGATAGGATCATCGACACCGCTGTCGATACCTTCCGACGCGGCGTGACAGTGAACCTTATTGGGCCATTCGTTATGGCCCGGGAAGCGGCGCGGCGCATGAAGCCGGGCGGTGCGATCGTCAATGTGGCTTCGATGGCGGGCGTGGTCGGCAATCCCAGGCGCAACGCCTACGCAGCCTCGAAAGCTGGCGTGATCTCGTTGACAAAGTCCCTTGCATGCGAGTGGGCTATGCGAGGAATCCGCGTCACGGCGGTGGCGCCGGGCTCCGTCCGCACCCCAATGGTCACAGAACTGGCACGCGCTGGCAAAATGGACCTCGCGGCGATACGCCGCCGCGTGCCGATGGGGCGCTTGGCTCGCCCCGACGAGATCGCCAGGGTCGTGCGTTTTCTGAGCAGCACGCAGGCGCGCTACATCACCGGCTCGGTGCTGGCAGTCGACGGAGGCTGGATGTCATTCAACCAGCCGGGGGATGCTCACCCGCCGGTGGATGGTGCGCTCCAAGCCGAGCTCTCCTGTCCGGCCGAATGCACAGATGCGCGAATCGTGCTCGTCACCGGTGGCGCAAAAAGCATTGGCGCGGCCGTCGCTCGCCGCTTTGCCGCGAACGGCGACACCGTCGTGATTGCTGATAAAGATGGCACTGCAGCGGCAGAGCTGGCTACATCGCTCCCCGGCAAGCATCTGGCGAAATCGCTGGACGTGGCCGTCGAGAGCGATGTGGTGTCGATGTTCGAAGAACTGAGGGGACGCTTCGGGTATATCGATGTTCTGGTCAATAGTGCTGATACCGCCGACAGGATTGTGCCTGCGATCGAGCAACTGTCGAAACAGCTCGAACACGTCCTGGATGTCAACCTTACCGGCGCCTTCACCTGCGCGCGCGAAGCGATCAAGGCTATGCGCCCGGGCGGCGTGATCCTCAATCTCGGGTCGATCGACAGCTTTCTGCCGTTCGCGCCGCGCCATGCCTACGGCGCCTCCAAGGCGGGGATGGATATGCTGACCCGTTGCATGGCGGCCGAACTCGGGCCGGTCGGAATTCGGACAGCCACCGTCGCTCCTGGCCACATCCGCACGCCCGCACTTGCTCAGTTGGCCAAAGCCGGCCGCATCGACCTGACAGCAATCGGACGACGCATCCCCATGGGCAGGATGGGACGGCCAGAAGACGTCGCAGATGCATCGTTCTTCCTTGCTTCGTCTGACGCCTCATACATCAACGGCTCGATCCTCTACGTGGACGGCGGCTGGACCTCGTTCGGTGATGCGGGAAACGCCAGCGAGCTCTATGACGAATGTTTTGCGGAGGCCGCAGGTTAATTGCCAGGCCTTCGCAGGGCGACCGGCCGAGCATTATGAAGCCTCGGCTCCACGACGCACCTGAGGTGCTTGAGATCCAAGCATGCGCATGCCGAGCACATTCCCGGTCGGCTGACGTGTCTATAACGAGGAGAAATCATGGAATTTGCCACTTTCATTCTGGCCGCCCAGCGTGGCTATCACCAATCCTCAGAAAGCGTCATCCGCAACTCCATCGAACAGGCCGTCGCTTCGGAGCAGGCTGGGTTCAACACCGCGTGGTTTGCTGAGCACCACTTCAACAATTACAGCCTCATACCATCCCCGCTGATGATGGTGGCGCACTGCGGCGGCTTGACAAGCACGATTCGCCTGGGCACTGCCGTCTGCGTGCTGCCGCTTTACCAACCGCAGCGCCTGCTGTCCGAGATCGGCTTCGCCGACATCGTTGCGAACGGCCGTCTCGAGCTCGGCGTAGGCTTGGGATACCAGCAGTTCGAGTTCGAACGGTTCGGCGTGGACATCGATGAGGCGCCGGCCGTCTTTTCGGAATACCTGGACATCATTCTCAAGGGCCTCAACCAAAACGTCTTCGAACACGACGGCCAGTATGAGAAGATCCCCCCAACAGCGATTTCGGTCCGCACAGTCCAGCAGCCGACGCCGCCTATCTGGATCGCTGGCGGAGCCGCACGGATGGCTCGGGCCTACCGCGAGGGGCACAATTTTTTTGTCACAGCCTTCCACGACGGCTTAGAGACTTTGACCACACTGCGTGAATCAGTCGAGAGGGCGGCGGCATCCGAGGAAAAGAACGTCACCGACGTCAAGATATCGCTGCTGCGCTGCTGCTATGCCAGCCACGACGAGTTGGAGATCAACAGCTATCTCGACAATGCCCGCTTCCAGCGCCGGCTTTCTGAAGCCCTGCATCAGCGTCGCCAACAGAGCCACGATGGCTACCTGCTGCAGGAGACACCGACCCAGCAGGATCTGTCCTTCGAGACCATGCGCAAAAATTTGCCGATTGGCAGCGTAAATCGCGTGATTGATCGCCTGCTGGAAGAGATCGATATCTTGAAACCGGACCAGATCGCAGTTCAGACTCAATTGGGCGACTTCGACCAAAAGACGATGCTGCGCCAGATCGAGCTCTGGGGCGACAAGATCATCCCTGCGGTCAACAAGGCGCTTTGTCATGCCGGAAGCTGAAGCCGGCCGTTACGATGATGGCTGCCTATCCAGCGCGCAATGGCGTGGGTCCGAGCTAGGGAGGAGCTTCGATCAGCATGTGCTGCCCTGCGTACATTCACGTTCGCTTGAGGAGGTCCAGGCGGGCGAGGTGTTGGCGACGGAGGGGACAGGCCTTTCGTCTGTCGAATTGCGTGATGTCTTGGCCGCAACTTTCCCGTCTACCTCCAGCAGCGTATTCGCTTTGGAGGAGTTGAGCGAGCCCGAGCCGGAACTGGAAGAGGAACTGCTACGCCGGCTGCTGCTAGCGCATGCTGCGCCGGCCGACCCGGCGAGCGCCCGCTTGGCCAAGATCATCGCCCGGCGTGCGATGCGCATGGACCATCTTTGGCGGGATCTTGGCCTCTCAAATCGCGCTGAGCTCAGCCGCCTGCTTGCCAGACATTTTCCCGCGCTGGCGGCAGGCAACACAGAAAACATGAAATGGAAAAAGTACTTTTACCGCAAGCTGTGTGAGGCCGAAGGCTTTTCGTCATGCACAGCACCCAGTTGCGGGGAATGCCATGACTTCGAAAGCTGCTTCGGCCCGGAGGAAGTTGAGAGTCGCCTCTCGCCGACCACGAATGTCGGTTAGTCACTTCGCTTGATCGCAGCTGCGGACAAACGCTTATCGCGGCGCCGTCGTATGGAGGAAGGGATGTTCATCGCCTCGCGATATTTGGTGACGGTACGGCGAGCGACATCGATGCCGGTCTCCTTGAGTTGAGCAACGATGTCTTCGTCGGAATGTACCTTGTCGAGCGATTCTTCGGCTATGATTGCCTTGATCCGATGGCAGACAGCTTTGGCGGAGTGCGCATCGCCGCCCTCGCAGGATGCGATTGGCGCAGCGAAAAAATACTTCAGCTCGAACACCCCGCGCGGAGTCAACATGTACCTGTTCGAAGTCACCCGGCTTACCGTCGACTCGTGCATGCCGATCTCGTCAGCGACATTTTTGAGACAGAGAGGCCGCAGATGGGCGGCGCCGTGTGTAAAAAAGGCATCCTGCTGGCGCACGATTTCGGTCGCAACCTTAAGGATCGTCTTAGCGCGCTGCTTGAGACTGCTGATCAGCCAGTTCCCTTTTTCCTGGCAATTGTCGAGAAACGCTTTGCCTTCCGGATTTTGCTTGGTCAGCTGCGAGATTTCGGCGACATAGGTGTGGTTGATCAACACTTTGGGCAGCGTGGCCGGATCAAGCTCCACCCGCCATCCACCTTCGGACTTGGGCATTACCCAGACGTCCGGTACGATGGTTTCCGGCGTCCCGGACTGGAACCGGTCTCCAGGCTTGGGATCGAGCGCGCGGATTTCGTTCCTCATGTCGAGGAGATCCTCCTCGTCGACTCCGCAACGCTGCTTCAATCCCTGAAAATCCCCCCGTGCAAGCATCTCGAGATTGGCGACCAAAGCTGCCATAGCCGGGTCGAACCGGTCTTGCTGGCGCAGCTGAATCTCCAGGCATTCGCTGAGAGTTCGCGCAAAAATGCCCGGCGGATCAAATTGCTGCAAGATTCCGATGACCCGTTCCACATCAGCTTGCCGAACGTTTAACGTCCTGGCCAGATCGAAAAGGTTTACCTGAAGATAGCCAGTGTCCTCCAGATGAGCGGCGAGCTGTCCGGCAATCAGCCGCTCCTGGGGGGTGAACGGGTTGAGGGCGACCTGGCGGGCGACATGGTCGTGCAATGTTTCGGTGTGGGCGGTAAACTCCTCGACGGCAGGTCGATCGTTGCCGCTACTGCGTTGCGACTTCCATTGCCCGCGCCCGCCAGACGGCCCGCCAATGGGCGATTCGCCGATTTCGCTTCTGCTTTGACTGCTCCGCTGATCCACCCCTGGCAGCGGCGAATCGTCGTCAAACGGGTCAGGCTTCAAAACGGGGTTCTTCTCGAGTGCCTGCTGCACGAGCTGATGGAGTTCAGTATGCGTCAATCGCAGCAAGCGAATAGCTTCAATGGCTTGAGGCGATAAGACCATACGTTGCTTCTGGCGTTGAAGCAGGCTTGCTGAGAGATGCATGTTGAACCGTGATCTGCCGAGGAGGCTCTAGTGTGTGCTTGGGTTGTGTGAGACTTTCCACTTCTGGGTCATGCCGCCGCCTTCAATTTGTCGAGAACGTTTTGCGGGGATGAAACGCCATAGGGGTCCGTCTCGCAGTTGTCACAGAAGCCTTCCTCCTCGAACCACTGCTCCACCACGCCATCGTCGATCAGAGCGGCGTATCGCCAGGAGCGCATGCCAAAGCCCAGATTGTCCTTCGCGACCAGCATGCCCATTTTGCGCGTGAACTCGCCCGACCCGTCTGGGATCAGCTCGATCTTCTGCAGCCCCAAGGACTTTCCCCACGCATTCATGACGAAAGCATCGTTGACCGAGACGCAGTAGATCGCGTCAATTCGCAGTTCCAGAAATTGATCATAGAGTTTTTCGAAATCGGGCAGTTGGAAGGTCGAGCAGGTCGGGGTGAAGGCGCCAGGCAGCGAGAACAGGATGATGCGCTTGCCCCCGAAATAATCGTCGGAGGTCTTGTTCTCCCACTGATAAGGATTTGGCCCCCCGATCGACTCATCGCGAACACGCGTGCGAAAGGTCACGAGAGGAACGTTCTTTCTATAGGTCATTGATTTGCTTCCAGGCCAAAGTGGTACGGTGCATTTTTCGGTTAAACTGAAGCGGCATCGACTTCGGTCGACAGTTCCGGCAGCCTCGCGCCTTGGCGTGGTTGCCTCGGACCGGTCTTGTGCAAGACCGCCCCCGAGCAGGCACGTTTAACGGCGACGAGCTTCCGCGGAGACGGGGAATTTTGCTCGCGTGCTTTATCGAGCTTTGAGAGGTAGGCATGGTCTGCAACCGTGATTTTGACTGCGTTCTATCGACCGAGTCGCAAGCGCCATGCCAATTGACCCGATGCCTTGGGTTCACTTCGGTTTTTGCAGCAACTTTCGTGTTGTGCAGTAATGCCGGTCGATATTATTGCTCAAGCAGCACTGGAAATTGGGTGCGACTCCGTTCGGCAAACCCGGCCTTTGTCCGAAGCCGGACACGAATGTCGGAAATAGCCAAACGCCAGGATCTGGGGCGGGTTAAGAAACGTTGCCGTGGGCACCGGCTTCAGCACAATTGCGCCACGCGAGCATGGCTCCCAGCGTCAATGCCGTGCAGCAGCGAGACGAAGTCACTGCAGAATATCAACCTCTGCGAAGTCGTTGAAACCCAGCATGTGCGAGCCGTTCGAGGCGCAGATCAAGGCATGCTCGAGGAAGAGCTCGTGCTCTCGGCAGCAAGTGTTGCGACG
This sequence comes from Mesorhizobium sp. M7A.F.Ca.AU.001.01.1.1, assembly GCF_004022735.1. Lineage (NCBI taxonomy): Bacteria > Pseudomonadati > Pseudomonadota > Alphaproteobacteria > Hyphomicrobiales > Phyllobacteriaceae > Mesorhizobium > Mesorhizobium sp. M7A.F.Ca.AU.001.01.1.1. The sequence goes on along the minus strand of NZ_RZPF01000026.1, from coordinate 1,065 downwards.
TCTGACAAGGATCGTCGCGCTTCAAGGAAAAGAACCTGAATGGTGCACGGCTTGTGAAGGCCGGCGCATGGAAATGGCTGGGCTGATCATCCTCCATGAGGGTTGAATGAAGAGCTGGCCCCTATCTCCCTCAGCTGCAACGGGGGGAGATAGGGCATGTCCGTCTATCGCGCTGGGTAACATTCCTCGGTGATGCAATAAGGGGGAGCAATTTCTCATTTCGGCAGACACGACCCAGCTCTCCTTTCATGCGCTGATTCCCCCAGGGGAAATCGCGACTCCAGGCTTCCTATGCAGCGAATCGCGGTGCTGTCCGATGTCCGACAATGTCGGATGCGGATCGTAGCTGGGCTAGATCCGTCACTTTGCCTCGATGGTTTCCCACTGGCCTTATATCTGCTTCGCCCAAATGCGGCGACATAACCTGTGCGGCATCTGTGAATGGATCGACTTCAATCGAGACCTCGGAGGTCCCGATGCGCGAAGGGAGCTTGCCGATATGACGGCCACCATAGCGAACCACGGTCCGGACGACGAGGGGACTTGGATCGGCGGGCCTGCGGCGCTGGGACACCACCGCCTGGCAATCATCGATATCCAGGGCGGCCGCCAGCCGAGGATGCTCCAGGGGGATGGCCGACCTGACTTGGTGCTCGTCTACACGGGTGAGACTTACAACTACCGCGAGCTGCGTCAACAGCTGGCCGGCCTAGTCCATCGCATGAACACGAGCAGTGACACCGAGGTGGTGCTGCACCGCCCCCGCGAGTAGGGCTCTTCGGCGGGTACACTTTTTTCACGAAATCCGTGAATGTTTCTCGCGACATCATCCCGCAATCGGTGGTGCAGCGGGTGAAGAGCCCGTATCCGGCTATCCAGAATGCCGCCTACGACAAAATACTACGTACGCGGTTCACTGTGATGCTGGACGACCTAGTTGTGGAGCTTCAACAGGTTGTCCTCGATCAGGGCGAGGCGACTGATAGGCGTTTTTGACTTTAGGCTGCCATGTGGACGATGCCAATTGTATCTGTGCAGCCAGACAGGCAGTTCGGCGGCACGATG
>NZ_RZPF01000270.1:0-7706 GCF_004022735.1 Mesorhizobium sp. M7A.F.Ca.AU.001.01.1.1 | reverse complement strand
ACATCCATGTCTGGGCCAAGGGGCCCGTCGGCGAAGCCACGCGCAACGAGCCCGACACCTTGCTCGAACGCGACATGGGCGCTGACGGCACCATCTTCGTCACCAGGCGCTATCAGGTCTTCACCGAAATGATCCTGCGCCTGATCGACAAGGGCGTCTCCTTCGTCGAGATCGGCGGCAATGACGAGATCATGGCCACGGTGCTCTCCACCGATACGATCGCCATTCCCGAAGGCATGCACATCCTGTTCAGCTATCCGCTGCCGGCCGATCAATCCACGCGCCGCACCGGCATGATCGTTGCCGTGCGCAAACTGCATCTCGTGCTGCCGGCGCTGATCAAGTCCGGCGCCAGGCTCGAACACGTCTACGATTACTGAGGCCTTTCGGTCACGCCCGGCCAAGATTAGGCATTTCCTGGGCTCCGCCACGCCCATTCCACAATCGCGGCCAAATCCCGCCTTGTTCGCGCGCGAAGGAATGGGAAGAAATGGAAGGGCTGCCGGGGGGCATCTCGAAGGGACAAGACCGTGATCAAGACCGCCCTTGTCGCCATGACCATTGTCGGCTGCGACTGCGACGCCAAGCTTTGCGAATATATCGGCGAGACGCCGGCCAAATGGTCGACCGTCGCCGAGTGCGAAGCGGCGATGAAGAGCCAGATGCTGCACGAGCGCAATTTCAACTATCCGCTCGTCTCCGGCATTTGCCGCACGAAGGGTTCGTCGTCCTCTTCGCAGCTGGCCGCGACCGCATCGCGCCCGGAATTGAAGCCCGCCAGCCGCGTCGTCAGAACCGAAAGCCCGCTGCCGCCGGAACTCAGCCACCGGCCGAGCGTCTCGGTCGGTTCGCCGACGACCGCCATGGAAGCCGACGCCGCCCGGCCCGTTGCCTATGAACAGGTGGTCGATGGCGGAACCGGTGTGCTCTATCGCACCAAGAACGGCTACGCCGTGGTCAAGACCGATCTCGGCCGCGCCGCCTCGGCAACCGCCGACGCCGCGAAGCGCTCTGTGAACTGGCTGGCCGGACTGGTGCCGAAGGGGCTGTAGGCCCGCTGGCGTCTCGGTTCGACGACCGCGTGATCAGGCAGGCACATAGGTCAACCTGATCACGTCGTCGCCAATCAAATCGCTGGCCACAAAGCGAAGCGGCGGCCGGGGGCCGGCGAAGAATGGCTTGCCATGACCAAGCACGAACGGATGGAGGTAGAGTTGGTACGCATCTACAAGACCAAGGTCGGTCAGGCTTCGTGCCAGGCCTGGTCCAGAAACTGAAATCTCCCCGACGAGCTTAGCCTTAAGCCCGCGTATCACCGCCTCGACGTCATCCGCGACAAGTGTTGCGTTAGGGCCGGCCGACTTCAGAGAGCGCGACACAACCCACTTCGGTTGGCTCCGCCACGCCGCCGCGAATTCATGCGCCTCCGCGCTCCACTCAGGACTGTCTTCGTCCCAATAGCGCATGACCTCGTACATGCCGCGACCGTACACACTGCCGCTCAAATTGCGCACTTGCTCTATCCAGTGACGAAAGATCGTCGGGCCCGACGGCATTTTCTGGTGGTCGACATAGCCGTCGAGTGACTGGTTCATTCTGAAAATGAGCTTCGCCATGCTGCAGGATCTCCAACCCGGGGTCTTCAGAATAACTTGAGCCGCCGTTACGCAAAACCCCAGCCGAAATCCAAACTGAGACACGATCCTAGTCCGGCCTGAACCTGACTTTCAGGCTCTGCCAGAACTTGTCGACAAGCGGCTTTTCGGTCGCTGCATCCTCGCCGGCAATGCGGGTGATGAACAGCAGCCCCCGATCGGCCAGGCCGAAGCCGACGATCTCGAAATCGGCGGTGTCGGTGCGTGTCTTCACCTCGGCCCGGATCCCGGTCAATTCCTTGCCGTCGGCGAGTTTGCGCGTGGTCGGCCCCTGCGTCAGCTTGGCGCCGGCCTGCACCGATTGCCTGGTCATCTCCTGCAGCATCAATTGGTTGAGCGACACCGGATTCATGGCGCCATACTCCTGCACGACGACGATCGTGCCCAGCGCCGAGGCCATCAGATACTGCGTGATGTCATCGCCGAGATCGGTCTTGGTCACCGAAATGCCGCTGGGGTGGACGAAGGAAAAATCGCTGCCGGAAAAGGTAGCGAAGTCGTTGCGCGCGAGCGTCACCTTGCTCTGCTTGCCGCCGGGCAGCGTCACATCGGCGCTCTCGCCGGGATCGATATCGACCGTCACGCCGTCGATGGTCAGCTTGAAGGCCTTGAGATCCTCGCCTCCGGCCGGTCCGGCGCACAGCGCGATGAGGGTGAGTGCCGCCGCCGATACCATCCGCATGGCTGTTCTCCTGCTTCTTACGACACCCCGCTCAGCGCCTTGATGGCACGGTAGAAGGTCGAGGAAAACAGTTCCGTTGGGTCATACTGCCGCTTCGCCGCCAGGAAGGCCGGCAGTTCGGGATAGGAGGCCAGCAATTCCCTGGCCGTATAATGCAGCTGGTAAGGCAGGAAGAAGCGCCCGCCATGCTTGATCGTCACGTCGATCAGCGCCCGCGTCAGCGCCCGCATCCTGGCATTGCCGTCGGCATCGGTCGGCTGGTTGACGTAGAGCACCAGCGAATAGGCCGGCTCCGGCGCGTAGGTCAGCGCCACATCCTCCCTGTGGACGATGCGCACCGAAGCATTGAGCACCGGCAGCGTCTGCTTGCGCAGGATCTCGCGCGCTTCCGCGATGAATTCGACATAGGCGGCACGCGGAATAAAATATTCGTGCAGGATGTCGGTCTCTTCCATCTGATCGTTGAACAGATAGGGCACCGAATCGTGCATCGGGTTGTTGCGGGTGACGAGACAGGCCTCGCCCTCGGCCATGGCCGAGGTGCGCGCCACCGTGCAGCTTTCGAATTTCGGCTCCAGTGTCTTTTCGGTGAACCACTTCAATTCCTGGAACAGGCTGCCCCATTTCGCCAGGTTGATGATCACCCGCTTCAACCCGACCGATCCCGGTTCGCCGATCTCGGGCTGATCGGCCGGCGGCCGCTCGGCCACCTTGTCGTAACGGTAGACGATCATGTCCTCGAGGAAATTGCCGGGCGCCGTCGACAGATGGCCGTAGAACAGGCCGATATCCTTGTTCGGCTCCAGCACCTTGGCGAAGAATTCCGGAAAATCGTCCGATTTGATGATTTCGCGCGAGGTGCGGTAGACGGCGTTGTCGACGATGTCGAGCGTCGCCTCCAGCACCACGCCGAACAGGCCGTAACCGCCGACGACGTGGCGGAACAGATCGGTGTTCTCGGTCGGCGAGCAGGTCGTCACCGAACCGTCGGCCAGCATCACCCGCATCGAGCGGATCGAGCCCGCCACCGAACCCGCCTGGTGGTCCATGCCATGCGCATTGGCCGACAGCGAACCGCCGACCGAGAAGATGTCGGTCGACTGCATCGCCTTCACCGCGAAGTGCGGATGCAGAAGGTTCTGGATGTCATGCCAGCGCGCGCCCGGCTGCAGGGTCATGGTCTTGGCCGCCGCATCGACGGTGACCCTGTTGAACTTTCTGAGGTCGAGCACCAGCGCGTTGTCGTCGAAGGCATGCCCGCCCATGGAATGGCGGATGGCGGCCAGCGATATTTTCAGCCCATTGGCACGCGCGAAGGCCAGGGCCTTGGCGATGTGCTCGTCCCCGCTGACCTCGACCACGCCGTAGACCGGCGTCATCGACAGGCCGCTGGCATCGTTGATGTCACCACCCTTTGCCGACCAGGGCAGTGACGCATCGAAGGCCGGCGCATTGTCCAGCGGCTTCAGAGGCAGCGCGAAGCCGTCTATATCGGCTATCCGTCCTGCGTTCTTCGGCCCCGAAGGTCCGCGTGCCAGCCGCGCCACCGTGTTGCCGCCCCACAGCACCGCGCCGCCGACGACAGCCGCACCCAGCAGCAATCGCCGCGACAGGCGAAACCCTTTTTGCTCGTCGGCCATGACTATCCCCCGGTGGCCAAGGGATAGCGCGGCTCTTTGGCAAAAACCATAGCGGCGCCGCCGGGACGGCGGTTTGCCTGGCGTCGAGGGTGAAGGGCACGAAAATGGCCGGTCCCCGGAGGACCGGCCAGAATGGAACAGGGTCTGAAATTGCGTCAGCAGGTCTGCCGACGCACGATGCCCTCGCCTTACGAGGCCTTCTTGATCGACGTCACGATGCCGGTCTTGTCATCGACGGTCACCGCCACCTTGGCGCCGACCTTCAGTTTCCCGATCGTCGCTTCGGGCGACAGCTGGTAGATCTTGCCGTCGTCGAGGGTGATCGACTTGGTCGTCGGATCGACGGCCTGAATGGTGCCCTGAACGGTCGCGGCATAAGCGGTGCCGAGGAAGGCGAGCAGAGCAGCGGTGGTTGCGAGGGTCTTCTTCATTGGTAAGCACTCCGTGCTGTTTCACTTTTCCGGACCGCCGCCTTGGGAAACGACAGCACCGGACGGCCTGAAACTGGACGGAAAGCGCACCCTCCGCAAATCACATTGGGTGAATTTTCGCAAACAATATCATAGGCTTAATTCCGACACATTATCTGCGACCTAGATCATTTCAGGCCGCTTCGGCTCCCCCAATGAACGCACTTCTGTCCGCGAAAAGAGTCACTTGGCCGATTGTGACGGGCGGCTTTCGATCACCACGCAGCCGCCGCAATCCATCTCGGGCGGCATCACGAAACAGAGCGCTGACCGATCGTCGATACACATTTTGTTTCGCGGATCAGTTCAAAAACCGCCACGCCAACGCTGATCAAACTCGCGCTACGGTTGCAAACCGACGTCGAATGCGGGATGGTGTCGACCGTTGACATGAAGGGGGGCCTTCCATGAAGCTTGCAGTCTGGACTGCGATGTCCCTGATGCTGGCGCTTGCTCCAGGATTGGCCGGCGCACAAGCCACGGATCCGGGCGACGACAAAACAATTATCTTCACTCCCGGCGACCCAGAGATGGCAGCGGCCACCGCGCAGGCGCTCGCCAGCCTGGACGACTTCCTGGCACTGTCCGAGGCGCCTCCCGCCGACACAGAGAGGTTCAAATTGAAGGTCAAGGTACGGGACGGCAACGTCACCGAACACTTCTGGGTCATACCGTTCCGCCGCACCGAAACCGGATTTGTCGGCATGTTGGCAAACCAGCCGGAGGAAGTGCACAACGTCGTCCTCGGCCAGAACATAGAATTCACCAGGGACGATATTTCCGACTGGGGATACACACGCGGCGGACGTCAGGTCGGCAGCTTCACCGTGTGCGTCATGTTCAACAAAATGTCGAAAGAAGAGGCGGACTACATGCGTGACAAATACGGCTTCGAGTGCTGAAAGCGCAGCCCGATCAACCCGCTTCGTCCTTCGCGCCGATCTTGCGCACAAGTGCCGCCGTCGCCAGCATCGCGCCCATGTCCGATATCATCGGCGCGACATGCCTGCTGTAGTCGAGCGGCACCGAAATATCCGGCAGCTCGAAGAAGTTCTTCGTCTGCGGCAACAGTAGGAAACCATCGCTGCCGTTGAGCGCGACGCGGGCTGGGTCGTCCGGCCAGGTTTCGCCAAGCCATTTCAGCGCCTGCGCCAGCCGGCCGCTCACCAATGGCTGTGCCGCCCCGAGATTGTCGGTGCGGAACTCGTAGGCGGCATCGAGCAAAGCATCGCCGCTGGACAGCTCTTGCAGCTTGCTGGCAAATATGCCGCGAAAGAAGCTGATCACCGCGTTGGTCCGCCGCGTCGCCACCAATATGCCGGGAAACGGCGCGATGGTCTCGAAAGCGACGATGACGCCCTGGAAGGCGGTCGAGGAGCCCTTGCCCGACCCTTCCCGCAGATGCGCCTCGTACAGTTCGAACGGAAACCCCTCATAGCGGCCCGCCACGATGTCGTCGAACGCCTGCCGGTTGAACGGACCAACCGCCGTGCGCGGCAACCGGTCGAAGGAATTCGGCGTCACGCCATGCTGGTAGCGCATGTCGGCGATGAAGCCGAATATGATCGGCAGCAGCGTCTCGCGGAACGATTGCTGCAGCCGCGTCGCCGGTTTCCTGGCCTGGAAATAGAGCAGGATCGAAGCCGCGAAGCCGATCACATAGAGAAATACATGCGGCGTCGAGACCCATTGCTCGTTGGGGTCGGCGACCTTGTTGAACAGCCAGGCGACCAGCACCACGGCCACCAGCACCAGCCCCACGAACACCGGCACCCGCCAGCGCACCTGCCGGACCGCCGAAGCCCTCGCCGCTTCATAGGCCTCGATGTCTTTTCGGATGCCGGCGATGACCGTTTCGCTCGGCATGAAATCCGCTGATTCCACCGCTACCCCCGCAATCCTGCCTCTGCGGGAGCATGATAGTTGGTTTTGCAAGGGCCGCCAGATGGTTAAGCGGGAACGCCTTCATCGGTTGGTGGAGAAGGGAAGACCGCTTTCAGTCGCTCCGCGACCCTGTCACGCATTCGGCCCTCCAAAGCCTCCATCAACACCAGCCGCTCGTGGTCGCCAGCGCGCAGGCGCATGAAGGGATGCATCCGGTAAGACGCGATCCTGCCGCGCGTACCGGCATCGGCACTGACATCGACAACGAGGATAGAGCCGATGCGGCCCGGCCATGGCTGCCGGGCAAAGGCGGTACCGAGGAAATCGCCGAGCCCATAGGCGACGATCGTCCCGTCAATCTTTTCCACCGGCTGCACGACATGGGCATGATGGCCCGCGATCAGCCCGGCGCCCTGCCCGGCCAGCCGCCTGGCCAGCGCTCGCGTCCCGTCGCGCGGAAAATGTCGGAACTCCCAGTCCCAATGCGGCACGGCGCAGAGAAGGTCCAAGCCAGCGGGTGGCCAGCTCGCCGGATCGCTGTCCATCGAAACGCGCCCGGCAAACAGTTTTTCATCGGCGTTCCGCCACAGCGTGAAGGCGGCGAAGCCGATATCAAGCGATCCAACCTGAATCGGCACAACCGGACCGTCGGCCAGGCCGATCGTGCGGATGCCGAGCCGCAGCAACGCCGCGATTGTCTCGTCGAAACCGGCGATGCCCTGATCCAGCACATGGTTGTTGGCCAGCGACAGCACGAGTTTTTCGCGCGCAACACCAACCGCCGTCAGCGCCTCGGCCAGGAACGGCTCGCTCATCGCATGATGCGTGCCGAGCCTTGTGCCCAGCACCGCGCTTGGCCTGTCCACAACAGGGCTTTCGCAATTGCCGATCACCAGATCGGCAGCGCCGAGCAGCGCCTTGATCGCCGGATCGCAATCCGGCGCGCTGCGGTTGGCCACCGCCGAGATGTCGCCGACAAAGGCAAGCCGCACCGCTTGCTTCGGCGGTGGATCCATCAGCGTCCCGGCCATCGGCGCAAAGTCTTGAGCGTCGCCGGCCAGTGACGGCTTCAGGAAACGCGGCAGCCAGGACAGCTTGTAGGAAAACGGATAATTCGACACGCGATGCCCAATTGTTTGCCCTGTGTAGACCGTCCGCGGGGCGGGTTGAAGCGCGACGCTGCAAATGGTGTATGTTTGCACTGCGCGACAAACATTGGGGGGAAAAGATGACACGACTGGCAGGCCTGCTGACATCCGCTTTCATTCTGCTCCTGCCGCTGTCTTCCGCGTCGGCGGCAATGCCAGAAGCGGCAACCACATTGTTTGAGGCGAAGACCGTGGCCGCGCGCGACACCGCTCTCTCGACGCTGGAG
>NZ_RZPF01000269.1:0-7720 GCF_004022735.1 Mesorhizobium sp. M7A.F.Ca.AU.001.01.1.1 | reverse complement strand
GCCCTTGTTGACGTTGAGCTCGACGAGCGCCAGCGCCGGCAACGTGCCTGCCGCGGTCATGCCCATCGCCATTGCTGCGACCATCAGGAGCGGCTTGAGGATTGATTTCATGTCTTCTCGCTTCTCGTACTGATTTTCGGATGACAGGGCCTTAGAGGCCGAGCATCTCCCTTGGATCGAAGGTGACGCGGACGTCGGCCCAGATGTCCTGCTTGCCGGCGGGAACTTGCAGGCCGGTGACATCGCATTTTTGCACCGCACGAACGGCACTTTCGTCGAACTGGCGATTTCCGCTCGACTTTTCGACCGCCGGGCGCCCGTCCAGCTTACCGGATGCATCCAGGTTGAACCGCACCACGACGAGGAAGTTCTCGGAACCTTCAAGGCCGACAGGAAGGGTCCAGCAGCCGCCGAGCTGGCTTTCCAGGGCACCCATTTCGGACCTGGAGAGCTTCTGACCTTGGTCCTTGTCGCCGCCGAGCGACGCCTGCTGGGTCGAGCGCTTGGCGCCGCCGCCGGATGGTTTCTGCTTGTCGAGGAGCGCGGAGATCTCGTCGGCGTTGAATTGCTTGTCATCGGATTTCGGCTTCGACGACGCTTCCTTGACCGGCTTGTCGGCGTCCTTGCGCTCCGGCGCCTTGGCGCTTTCGGCCTGCGCCGGCTGCGGCTTCGGCCGCGCTTCCGGCGCGGGAGCGGAATCCGGCAGCTGCGTCGCCTCGGCGGGCGGCTCCTGCGCTATGGCTTCAGCGACGGCGTCGGGCTTGACCTCGGGCGTCGGATCGATGGCAGCGGTCTTGTCCTGCGGCGGCGGGGTCGGCGCCGGCTTGGCCGGTGTCGGCTTGGGATCGGCCTGCTTGACCGGCTCGGGCTTGACCTCTTCCTTGGGCGTCGGCGCCGGCGCCACTTCCGTTGCCGGGGTAGGCTTGGGCTTCTCCTGCGGCTTCGGCACGTCCTCAGGCTTCGGCTTTTCGATCGGGGTCGGTGCGGGCGGCGGAGCCGAGGTCATGTCGACGGGCTTGGGCTTGGCTTCCGGCGTTATCGGCTTGTCGGTATCGACACTGTTCTCACCGACCTTCTGCGCATCCGGCACAATGTCCGGGCGCTGCGTCGGCACAGGGGCCGGCTTTTCATGCATCACGGCCTTTTTGTCGCCCTGCAACGTCTGCGCAATGGCTTCCATCGGCACGATATCGACCGCGACCGACTCGACGTCGGACGACGGAAGTGCCGCCGGCGCCGTCAGCGTGAACAGGCCGAAGGTCAGCGCCGCCGTATGCAAGATCACCGATGTGGTGAGGCCGGTCTTCATCGCGCGTCTACTGGTCCTGTTCCTGCAGTGAAACCAGGCCGATGTTCTTGTAGCCGGCGGCCGAAATGCGGGCCATCACCTTCATCGCCGTACCATAGTCGGTGGACTTGTCGCCGCGGATGAAGATGCGCTCCTCATAGCCGGTCTTGGAAATTGCCTGCAGCTTGGCTACCAGTTCCTCGATCGGGATTTCGGTTTCCTGCAGGTAAATCTGGCCGGCGGCGTTGATCGAGACGGTGATCGGCTGCGTGTCGGCATTCATCGCCTTAGCCTGCGTATCCGGCAGGTCGATCGGCACGCCGACCGTCAGCATTGGCGCCGCGACCATGAAGATGATCAGCAGCACCAGCATCACGTCGACCATCGGCGTGACGTTGATCTCGGACATCAGTGCATGGTGACGGCCGCGCCGCCTGTGGCCGCGCCCGCCGCGTCCTGCCATGCCCATGGACATACCCATCTGCTACTCCTCAGGCCTTGGGGGCCACTTTTTCATCGATTTGGCGCGAGAGTATGGCGGAGAACTCGTCGGAGAACCCTTCCATGCGCACGGCTATCTTGCTCGCATCGGACGACAGCTTGTTGTAGGCGATGACGGCGGGAATGGCGGCGAGCAGGCCGATGGCCGTCGCCAGCAGCGCTTCGGCGATGCCCGGCGCAACCACGGCGAGACTGGTATTCTTGGAGCCGGCGATCGCCTGAAACGACGTCATGATGCCGATGACGGTGCCGAACAGGCCGATGAAGGGTGCCGCCGAGCCGGTGGTGGCAAGGAAGCCGAGGCGGCCTTCCAGCTTTTCCATCTCGCGGGTCAGCGCCAGGTCCATCGCCTTGTCGATGCGGGTTTGCAGGCCGAGCGGCGACTTGGCGCCCTTCTCGAAACTCTTCTTCCACTCGCGCATGGCCGCCACGAAAATGGCGCCCATGCCGGTGGTCTTGCGATCGGCGAGCGTGCGGTAAAGCTCCTCCAGCGACTGCCCCGACCAGAACACCTGCTCGAACCGGTTGAGCGCCAGCCGCATGCGGGCATAGGAAACCAGCTTGTCGACGATGATCGCCCAGGTCCAGACCGAGGCGCAGAGCAGGCCGATCATGACCAGCTTGACCACCCAGCTGGCCGAAACGAACAGCGACCAAACCGACAATTGCGCGCCCGGATCGGCGAGTGCGATATTTTCCATCGTTACGTCCTTAAGATTTTCCGGGCGAAGCTGGCGGCTGGCCCCTGGCATCCCTTGTGGTCGGTTCGCACGAAGCTACCGGAACAACCCCAAACTGTGCCGTTGTCGGCCTTTTCAGGGCAAATATTGGTGAAAGGAAGGCGTTCGATAACGCCAATCTTCACCAATCTCTTCATGAACCGTTATGGTTAAGGATGGGTTAGTATATAAGGCGCGGCGCATTGCCACGCCCGCACAGTTGTAACGCCATCATCCAAGCGCGAAGTCAGGATGGGTTGAGATTCAGGTCAGGCCGAGCCGAAAGCGGCGGTTTCCGAGAACCGGAGCGGAGGGTACTTGAAGCACCCGAGCACCGGAAGCGCAGGGAATCACCGTTTGCAGGCCGGCATCACCTGAATATCATCCCATCCGGGGCATGAATGCCGCCACCCATTCCTTGGGAAAGCGCCTTGGGCGGCCATTCTCGCCGATGATCGCCGCCTCGACCTTGGCCTCGACCAGCACCTCGTCGCCGCGCTTGAGCTGTTGCGCCATGAAGATGCGCGCGCCGGAAATCTCCTCGGTGCGGGTGTCGACGGTCAGGATGTCGTCGATGCGGGCCGGGCCGCGAAAGTCGATCTCCATGCGGCGCACCACCCAGACTATTCTTTCGCCATGCTTGCCGTCGGCAAGCTCTGTGTGGTGCACGCCGGTCAGCCTGAGATAGTCGGAGCGGCCGCGTTCGAAGAATTCGAGATAGCGAGCATGATAGACGACGCCGGAGAAATCGGTGTCGGCATAATAGACCCGCGCCATCAGCCGGTGGCCGAACGCCGTCAGCGCACCGGAAAGCCCGGCCAGCAGCGTCGCCGATTCACCATGATCGCCCATTGCGCTTCCTTTTTCAGCCCCGACGAGGCACCTGTTTCCCGCGTGACACAGCATCGGATGGCACTGTTGACGGCGATGATCAAGACTTTGATGGCGGCGCTGTTCGTGTTGGTGGCTTTGGCGCTGCCTGGCCAGACCGCGACATTCTCGATGAAGCGCGGCCTCAATCTCGACCAGTGGGTCACCTGGCCCGGCGAGGACCAGTGGGGCGACGCCAAGGCCATCCTGCCCTATCCGGAGTGGCGGAAATTCCTTGGGGAGGACGACCTCAAGGCGTTGAAGGATGCCGGCTTCGATTTCCTGCGCATGCCGGTCGATCCATCGCCCTTTCTGTCCGACCAGACCGTGGCCTTGCGTGACGATCTCTATGCCAGCGTGCTGGACTCGGTGCGCATAATCAACCGCGCCGGGCTCAAGGTGATCGTCGACATGCACCTGATCCCGGCCGGCGGCAGCCGCAAGATCGGAATGGCTGAAGTGATGGGCGACCCACGGACCTTCGACGCCTATGTCGAGATGGTCCGCAAGATGGCCCGCACGCTGGCCAGCGAAGATCCCGCCCAGGTCGCCTTCGAGCCCATGAACGAACCGATCGTGGACTGCGACAGCGACGGCACGAGCCTGTGGCCGGACCGCCAGCGCAAACTGTTCGCGGCGGCGCGATCCTCGGCTACGAAACTGACCCTGGTGCTGACCGGCGCCTGCTATTCCGCCGCGAGTTCGTTGGAAAAGATCGACCCGAAGACGATTCCGGACGACAACGTCATCTGGACCTTCCATTCCTACGATCCGTTTCTGCTCACCCATCAGGGCGCAACCTGGGCCGGAGACTTCATCCCCTATGTGACTGGCCTGCCCTATCCGCTGAGTGCGGTGCCCAAGGCACAGCTCGACGTGACGCTCGACACCATCCGCGCCAGGATCAAGGCCGAGGCGCCATGGACGCGGCAAAGCGGCCTGCTTGCCTATCTTGACGAACAGGTCGCCAGCATGGACACCCCCGACAGACTGCTCGGCTTGATGGATGCGCCGTTCGAAAAGGTCGAGGCGTGGGCGAGGGCCAACGGCGTCAAGCCTGGAAACATCACGCTGGGCGAGTTCGGCATGATCCGCCAGGAATACGGCAATTCCTATGTGATGCCCGCTGGGTATCGGGCCGCCTATGTCAGGGACATGATCGCGCGTGCCGAAGCACATGGCTTCTCATGGTCGGTGTGGAGCTATGGCGGCGCCTTCGGCATCGTCGATGCCTTCAACGGCGACAAGGCCGAGCCGGATGTGATGGACGCGATCAAATCGCTTCACTGAGGCGATTTGGATTTAGCCAAGGTCGATCGACAGGATTTCCGGCCGCATCCCGAAACGCACCGGCAATATGCTGAAACCGAGCCCGCCGGAGACGATCAGATTGCGATCGTTCTCGACGACGTGGCCATAGGCGTAGCGGTTGCCGAAACGCGATGGCACGACCGGCGAATAGCCGAACAGCCGAATTTGTCCGCCATGGGTGTGGCCGGACAGGGTCAGCGAGACGCGCCACGGCACCTTCGGAAAAATATCCGGCTCGTGCGCAAGCAGGATGATGGGCGATGCGTCGCTGACCTTGGCCAACGTGCCGTCGAGATCGTCCAGCCCGGTAAAGCCGGGGCGGTCCCTGGTCGGCAGCAGAGCGAGCTGGTCGGCGAGCCCGGCAATCCACACACCATGCCCATCCTTTTCCAGGCGCACGACATCGTTCTCCAGCACCGGAATGCCGACTTTCTCCAGGGCCTTGCCCGCTACGGTCGGGCCGGCCCCGGCGCGCTGCGCGAAGCCATCTGCCCACCAGTCATGGTTGCCGAGAATCGAGAGCACGCCGAGCGGTGCCTTGAGGTCCGAGAGGGCGGAGGCCCATTGCGACGGCGTCACCGGGCCGGTCACCAACGGCATGCCGGCGATATAATCGCCGAGCAGGACGATCACGTCCGGCTGCAGGGCATTCGCGTCTTCGACAAGTGAGGCGATCCGCTCCGGCGTCATCCATGGCCGGCAGGCATGGATATCGGCAAGCGCGACGATGCGCAGCTTCAGGCCATCAGGCCAATGCGGCGGCGTTAGCGCATAGCGTTTCACATGCGTCAGCAGCATCGGCTCTATGCCGGCCGCATAGGCGCTGAGCGCGGCAACCGACAGAATCGACCCGCCGATGAAGCGCAGGAACCCGCGTCTGGTGATCATTGCGTGGCTCCGGCAAACCATCGGAGCGAGATTGCCCCGGGATGGCACCGCCACCAGAGCCGACGAATGCGCCGGCAAACCGGCGAAGCCGAGGATATTTTGCGCAGGCCGCTCACAGATCCTTTGTCGGCCCGGAACCTGCGCCTGATCGGCCTGAGCGCTATTCTTCCTGGAACAGGTTGATCTGCTGTTGCGCCAGATCCTTCGGCGCGTCGAGGCCGAGATGCCGCCAGGCATTGGCCGTCAGCATGCGGCCGCGCGGCGTGCGCTGGATGAAACCCTGCTGGATCAGATAAGGCTCGATGATGTCCTCGATGGCATCGCGCGGTTCGGACAGGCCTGCGGCGATCGTCTCGATGCCGACCGGCCCGCCGCCGAAATTGCGCGCGATCATGCTGAGGTACCGGCGGTCGAGCGAGTCGAGGCCGAGCGCATCGACTTCCAGCCGGGTCAACGCTTCGTCGGCGATCTTGCGGTCGACATGGCCATCGCCGGCCACCGAGGCGAAATCGCGCACACGGCGCAACAACCGGCCGGCGATGCGTGGCGTGCCCCGCGCGCGCCGCGCGATCTCCAGCGCGCCGTCGTTGCCGAGCGGCATTTGCAGGATACGCGCGCCACGCCGCACGATCTGCTCCAGCTCCTCGACCGTGTAGAAATTGAGCCGTACCGGAATGCCGAAACGGTCGCGCAGCGGATTGGTCAGCAGGCCAAGCCGCGTGGTGGCGGCGACGAGCGTGAAGCGGGCGAGGTCGATCTTGACCGAGCGCGCCGCCGGGCCTTCCCCGATGATCAGGTCGAGCTGAAAATCCTCCATCGCCGGATAAAGGATCTCCTCCACCGCCGGGCTCAGCCGATGGATCTCGTCGATGAACAGCACGTCGCCTTCCTCGAGATTGGTCAGCAGCGCGGCAAGATCGCCGGCCTTGGCGATGACCGGGCCGGAGGTCGAGCGGAAATTGACGCCGAGCTCGCGCGCCATGATCTGCGCCAGCGTCGTCTTGCCGAGACCAGGCGGCCCGACGAACAGCACGTGGTCGAGCGCCTCGCTGCGGCTCTTGGCAGCCTCGATGAACACTTTGAGATTGGCCCGCGCCGCCGCCTGGCCGACGAAATCGTCGAGCGTCTGCGGCCGCAAGGTCTGCTCGGCATCCTCGCCGCGTTTTTCCGGGGCAATCAAGCGGGGCGACAGGCTCATGCCGCCTTCCTTGCACACGGCAAGGGGCTGAACAAGCGGCGGCTCACCGCGCAAGTTCCTTCAGCCCGAAGCGAATCAGCTTCGGCGCATCGGCATCCTCGCCCGCCGTCTTCAGCGCCGCCGCCACCGCATTGGCGGCCGTGTCGCGCGAATAGCCGAGATTGACCAGCGCCGAGACCGCGTCGGTGATCGGCGCGGATGCCACGCCGTCGCCGAGCTCCTGTTTCAGGCCGATGGTGCCCGAAGCGGTTCCGGCATAGGCCGGCGCCTTGTTCTTCAGTTCGGTGACGATGCGCTCGGCCACCTTCTTGCCGACGCCGGGTGCGCGAGAAACCATGGCGATGTCGCGCAGCGCGATCGCATTGGCGAGGTCGGCCGGCGCCAGCGTCGACAGGATGGCCAGCGCCACCTTGGCGCCGACGCCGGGAACATTGTTCATCAGCAGCCGGAACCACTCGCGTTCCAGCACTGACTGGAAGCCGTAGAGCCGCAGCATGTCCTCGCGGACATAGGTCTCGATGAACAGCACCACCGCTTCGCCGGGCGAAGGCAGCGCCGCCAGCGTGCGCGCTGAACAATAGGCGACGTAGCCGACGCCATGGATATCGACGAGGCAATGATCCTCGTCGACCTCGTCCAGCGTGCCCTTGAGCTTGCCGATCATTGGACGCAATCCCCGTTAGGGATGAGTATCGGGCGTGATGAGCTCGACATCTGGAAAGTACTTTCTGAAACCTGCGGGATCGCGAGTAAGAATGGGATAGCCTCGGATGGCAGCGTGAGCCCCAATCAAGAAGTCGGGCATCACCTTCTCTCGAGGTCCGCCCAACCGCCGATAGACCGAGAACGCTCTCGACGCAGCAAAGGCCGCCTCGAACGGGAGACTTTCGCGCCGGAACTCGTCTTCAGGCAAGGCATCATCGACATCGTCTATCGCCTCATAGC
>NZ_RZPF01000268.1:0-7721 GCF_004022735.1 Mesorhizobium sp. M7A.F.Ca.AU.001.01.1.1 | reverse complement strand
AGCCCATTCAGGTGATCCATGGCTGCTTCATCGGGGTTCTGGCGAAGGCTGTTTGGCCTTCATCCTGGACAAGATCATCAAGTACGGAATCGTTCCTATAGAGCAGTTGCAGATTCAACTCCAACCGACAATCGTAGGAATGGTGGTATCCCCTCAGGCGATACAAGAATGACTGGTTTGAGAGATGTAACGATCGTGACTCTCCCGCGCGGCTGCATCTCGACCACGCATGGGCATCTGCGCTCAGTTGGTCGCGAGGGCAATGAGGGGATGGCGCTCTGGGTCGGCGTTCAGCAAGAGCGGCACTTTGCCGTAACAGAGACGGTTATCCCGGCGCAGCGTCACATTCGGACAAACGATGGCGTTTGCGTGATCGTTGCGGCCGAAGAACTGCACCGGCTCAATGTCTGGCTCTACAAAAGCGGCCTGAAACTCTTGGCCCAGATTCACAGCCATCCGGGCCGCGCCTACCATTCGACGACGGACGACGCTTATGCGGTTGCTACCACGGTTGGGTGTCTGTCGCTGGTAGTGCCGAATTTCGCCCGCGAGCCTTTCGATTTTGCTCGGGTCGCCGCCTATCGGCTTGACGAAAAGGCCAAATGGAATGCGCTCCCTCCCGCGGCACTGTCGCGAATGATCATGATATCGAGTTGAACAATGGCATTCGCTAACTTCATCGATCGCGCCGCCACGGCGGCATCTCAGGTCCTGGCCGATTTTCATCTGGGAGACTTCAAAGCAGCTCTTGAAAAGCAGGTCGTGGCAGTCGCCTTCGACCATCAGGCCGCTTCCTGCGCCGAAGGCCAGGCGACACTAGATCTTGCGGTGAGATTGCTCGCTAGGCTCTACCCGGTTCTGGCGATACTCCCGCTGGACAGCGCGGCGAGCTCTCAAGCCCAAGCGCTGGAGCGCTTGGCAAAGTCGATCAATCCAAAAGTCGGCATCCGGCGTTCCGGCAAGTCTGCCACCGTCTGCGTCGTTGCAGGGGTAACGCGCCCATCACTCCGGTGCCCGATCTTTTTCGTGGGATCGGACGGTTGGGCGGCAAAGCTGTCGCGTACGGACCCGGTGGGCTCTGGCCCAAGTCTGCTGCCTTATGGAGCTGGCGCCGCCAGTTGCTTCGGCGCCGCCAACGTCTTTCGAACTATCTTCGCTGCCCAGTTGACCGGCGCCGAGTTGGACGAAACCATCGACCTCTCGCTATGCAGCTACGACAAGACCAAAGCCGGAGAGCCTGGCCCGATCGACTTCCCAGTCGACCTTGGCGAAACCCACCTCGTTGGGCTCGGTGCGATAGGCCATGGCTCGCTTTGGGCGCTAGCGAGACAACCCGATCTCAAAGGTCGTCTGCATGTAATCGATCACGAAGCGATCGAACTCTCAAACCTGCAGCGCTACGCATTGGCTGGCCAGGCGGAGATTGGTATGTCCAAAGCGGTTCTTGCAGCCACCGCCCTTAGATCGACTGCCCTTGAGGTCGAGGCGCACCCTCTGACGTGGGCAGAATATGTTGCGCGCCGGGGCAATTGGGTCTTCGACCAAGTGGGTGTGGCGCTTGACACCGCCGCCGACCGTCTGGCTGTCCAAGGTGCACTGCCGCGATGGATCGCAAACGCTTGGACGCAGGAGCACGATCTCGGTATCTCCCGGCATGGTTTCGATGACGGCCAGGCTTGCCTTTGTTGCATGTACCTGCCATCCGGAAAATCCAAGGACGAGCACCAGCTGATTGCCGAGGAACTCGGAATACCGGAAGCACACGAGCAGGTGAAAACGCTCCTGCAGACCAATGCCGGAGTTCCCAACGACTTTGTAGTTCGCGTGGCTACAGCGATGGCTGTGCCGTTTGAACCGCTAGCCCCGTTTGTCGGCCAGCCCCTGCGCTCCTTTTATCAGCAGGCTATCTGCGGCGGTCTGGTGTTCCAGCTTAGCGAAGGAAGTCGCCGCGTTCGAACTGTGGTTCCGATGGCCTTTCAGTCGGTGCTTGCCGGGATTATGCTTGCCGCGGATTTGGTCAAACATAGTGCGGGGTTTCCCATGAGCCCGACGACGAGCACTCGGGTGAATCTTCTGCGCCCCCTTGGCTCTCACTTGCACGATCCGAAGGCCAAGGACTCCAGCGGCCGCTGCATCTGTAGCGACGACGATTTCATTGCCGCTTACAGGCGCAAATACGGCGAGCGCGTTGATCAGGTAAGCGATGTCTCGGCCGCCTAAACAGACGCGCACCTCTCCGTAGACGCAGGGGGCGCGGCTTGTGGGCGTGACCATGGGCGCCATTATCACACGCTTGGCCCGCTCCTTTGCCGGCCTATCGTCCTCCGCGCATGATCCCTGTTGCCGACGTGATGATCCAGCACCAGCCGCCATGGCACCAGAGGCTGGTCAAACCTCCGTTGTTGGCCGATTTGGACAGTGCTGCATCAGGTCTCGACCGACGTCTCGACAGTCAGGGCTGCTTCGACGGGTGTGAAGATGTCAACATCGACCCCAGGCGCCCGCATCGTCACAATCAGGGCGTACCGAGCCAGAGCGTCGACGCGTTCCAGGTAAGGCTTCTCCTTCCACCAGCCCCCGACCGGGAACACGCCGATCGCATCACGCTCGGCGAGATCGGCGGCGCTGCCCGACCAGAAATCGGCGTGCAACGAGCCGCGATCGCGGAAGGTGCCGAGCAGCCACTCTTCTCCGCCTCCAGCAGGCGCCCCTTCCTCCTCGTCCCGAGCGGCCTGATTGATGCGGGCTCGGAATTCGTCGACTGTCTCGGTCGCTGACTTTACTCTGAACCGAAGACCATGGGACGCGTAACGATGCCGGCGGGTCCATCCGCGTTCACCGGGGTTGGGTTCGATGAAATAGGACAGCGTGACGCGGAGCTCGACCTGGGCAGCGCCGAGCGCCGCGAGCTGCTCCTTCGGCCAAGGCAGGCGATGCAGCTTCATGTCACGCGTTTTGGCAGCCGCGCCGCCCTCGCGCTGGAAAGGCTGAAGCTCATCTTCAACGATAAGCGTGAGGTCGTTCACCGTTGACAGAAGCGCGCGCCCAAGATCTGGCACGCCGTAACCATAGCGCCGCACGAGCGCCTGGATCTCGCCCTTCGCTCCGTTGCACGCATCGATGCGTGCGCGCATCGCCGGAGTCCATTCGGCCGAGTGGACGATCAGGGCGCGAACCGTTTCAGGCCACAGCTCGGGGCGCGCTGATAGAATTAGTCCCGCCATCCGTGCGGCATGGGCCGTTGCCGCGCTCGTATCTCCGAGGGTGGTGAAGTGGCGCAGTTCGGGTCGATAGAAAGTGGTCAATATCTGCAGATCGTCGATCGGCTCGCCAGGCAACACACCGTCATGGGCGAGATTGCCGCCTTCGAAGACGACCTCGGGCTTCACCGGCCACTGCCTGTCCCAAACGACCGAAGTGCGACTGCGCGGCGAGAGCTCGCCGACCGGCGCGATCGGAGCGTAGCCCGCAAAGTCGGTGTCAATGATATCGACCTTTTCTGTGAAAGCGCCGACCGTCAGCGCATTCCAGGCCTGAGAAGGATCATCGACTGCTTCCAGATCGTTGCGCGTCAAATGCTCGGCCGGCATGAGGTCATCGCCGATGTTGCCGGCAGAGAGAACGATCAAGCGTCGCTGCTCCTCTTCGAAACAGAGTTGGTCGATAGCGGCAGACCACGATGTGGGCCTTCCACGCGCCGGACTGGCGCTTGTCACAGCCATTGCGATCGCGCGGCGGCGCTCCGGCGCCTGCACCTCGGCGCGGGCGATCGCTTCCGCGGTGATCGAGCCATAGAGTTCTGGATCGTTTGCCTCGTCTTCTGGCGGAAGGATACGGACACTCTCCAGCCGAAAGGGCAATGGAACTGGATCGCCTCCGACCAGGAGCGGGACCAGATCACCGTACAGGCCGACACCTGCCATTCGCGTCCCGTGGCCGCTCCACGCAGGTGTGTCGTCGCTGCCCCATGCCGGTTTGACGGTGTGCCAGTCTTCAACGGCAAGTGCGGGTTCGATCAACGGGTGGGTGCGACGTACGCCGCTGTCGAGAATGCAGACCGCAATATCGGATTGAGGCGGTCTGACGCGCCCGAGAAGCTCGTCGCTCCAGTCCCTTTGCTCCGCGCCGCCAAGGCCCATGAAGAAGGACGGCGTATCCTTCGCGCGCCGCAGCTCGGCGACGACATCGCTGTGCGCAATCATGCGGTCGAGCATTGCCGTGCTGGCGAGTGCCAGCATGACCACCCGCTCCGGAAACCTGACCGCATGCGTGCGCAAAGTGATGTTCAGGGCTTCGGCAATGTGCTCGAAGTTCTCGCGGCGACCGTCGCGCAGCCAGACTTCCCACCACACCTGCTCGTCAGCGGCCTGGGGGAAGAGGTCGTCGTGGTCGGTAAACAACGATCGTGCAGTCGCCAGCCTGACTGTCTCCATGCGGGAGACGAGCGGCTCGTTGCGCGGTCTGCCGCGGTCAGTGTCAACGTCTCGATACGCCTCGACTTTCCGCAAATAATAGGCTTGCGCGCTTTGCGGCAGGAACACCGACGCTGTGATGGGAGCACCGGGTTGAGTTGGCTCATGGACGGCGACCAGCTCCATGTGCTGGCGACGATCGGCCAACTGGTCGAGGGCCGCCCGTCCGGACATGGGCAGATCGATCTCGAGGTAAAAGCCAGGCGTGCCGACCGACAGCTGGGGGTCACGCGCCGCAATCTGCTGGCGTGCACTTTCGACCGCTTGTTCGATGGATTGCGTCAAGGCCGCAGCATGCGACGCCCGATCACGCGCCGGCAGCGGCGGTGCATGTATAAGTTGGTTGGGCCGCCGATAGGCTTCCCGAATGCCGTTGTTGCGAAGGTGGATATGGGCGCGGTCGCGCGGAAAATCGTCTGCCATTATGATCTGTGCTGTCGCTACTCAGACAGCGAAGCCTGCCGGCGTTCCTTCAGAGCGTCGATGAGCGCTTCCGAGGTGATCCGCTTCCCCCCCCGCAATATGATGGTTTTTGCAGCGTCGTCGGCCGCGCGGGTGATCTCGGCCTGCGACAGTCTCTCTGCCTGAGAGATCGCCTCGTTCCAGGCAAGCCCTCTGGTGTCGAAGCGGTCGAGTCGAGCCCGAAGCAGCGCCTCGATAATCGGCCGATCGGGCACGGCGTATTCGATGACATCGTCGAAACGGCGGAACAAAGCTCTGTCGAGCAGCTCGGGATGATTTGTTGCCGCAATAATCAGGCTGTGGCTGTCGTCTTGCTCGAGAAACTGCAGAAACGAATTCAGCACGCGCCGAATCTCGCCAACATCCTGGCGTTCGCCTCGACGCGCGCCGATGGCATCGAATTCGTCAAAGAAGTAGACGCCCCGCGTCGCCTGCATTGCATCAAAAACAAGCCGCAGCTTTCCGGCAGTCTCTCCCATGAACTTGGTGATCAAACCATCGAGGACGATCATGAAAAGGGGCAGATGAAGCTCCCCGGCCAATGCCGATGCGGTCATCGTCTTGCCTGATCCTGGCGGGCCGACCAGAAGCAGTTTGCGACGGGGAACAAGCCCGTGCTCGCGCAAGCTTGCTTGTTGGCGCTGCTCTCCCAGCACGCGGTGCAGGCGCGAGCGCAGACTGTCCGGCAAAATCATGTCCGTCAGTCGCAGGTCCGGATAGCGCACATGCAGGAGGCCTGCGAGTTCGCCCTTTGGCTGAAAAAGGGGAACCGGCCGACTGCTCTTGGCAATCCGGGCGTCCCTGCTCTTGGCTGCGTCGACCAGATCCTTGAGCTCCTGAGCAAGCTTGCCATGGCCTTGACGTGCCTCATGCGCAGCAAGCTGCATCGCGATAGAGAGGAAACGATCCTCGTCGCCGGCAATGTGGCTTTTAAGCAGCGTCACGATATGGCGGGCCGTGGTCATGGCTCTCTTCTGGGGTATCCGTTTACTTGGCGAAGCGCATGCAACCTAAACGCTTTCAACGGCGATTTGTAACGCGCAATGGTGTTTTTTCTCTTGTCGATGTTCGCCCGTGGCAACTTCAGCGGTGAACTGTTGCGCCGCGGTCATAGGCCAGCCGGAATAACGCCGGCCAGCAGACAACAGTCCGCATCTTCGAGCGCTCGAAGTCTGGCCACTCACGCAGCGTGTCGGGTCCGAACGCTCCAAAGCCGCCCCGCCTGGCAGGTCCATGCGACCGATTGCGGGCGTGCGGCCATAAGGTCTACGCGGGCTCGCATGGCTGCCCGCGCCGCTGGCTAAAAAGCTGTACACCATCTCACGAAACACCAGGTCCGCTCCTTTGCCGGCCGACGGTCCATGAAATCCCCTCCCCACTCACGACACCGGAGACCTCCTTGCCCACATGGCGCTCAAGCACCGGCCGCCATGGCACCAGCGTGAACTCGCGCGACTTTTCAACGACGGCATATTTTCCGCTGGCAAGCTCGACGGAGCGGCGGAGCGTACCCTCTACTCGTCCTCCGAATCGCGCTTCGGCATAGGGCAGGCCAAGTTCCTCCGACAGTTGGCCAGCAACACGGTTCAGTTCTCGCTGGCGCAGGATCGAAAGCATGTTGGCTCGATAGACGATCCCATCCTGTTCTTTATGCGCGAGGCCTTGCGCGATCAGCCACTGCCGCCGGCGAGCTTGCGCCTCTCTCACGTCGCGGCCGAAGCCGGATCCGTGCAAAGGCTCGGGTCTATCGGCAACCAGCTCCCGGTCGAGCCAGGTGGCGCCGTTGAAGCTGACCTGTCGCTCCAGCGCCATTGAGGAGAGCTTGTCGGCAACGACAGGCTCGGCCCTGGCCCGCTGGCCCTCATAATTCGCGACGCGATCGAGATGGTCCGGCGCGATGAGCCAGGTGCCGTTCGGCTCTCGCTCAACGCCGCCGGTCGCGCGGCGGATCGCCTCCAGCCGCCGCACATGCGTTCGCGCAAAGCTCTCGGTGGCGGATGGGTCATGCTTCAGGTGCATATCGACGTCGTAACGGCCGCCATGCGCGGCGGCGATTTCGGCGATGGTACGATCGACCTGCCTCGGCTCGGTGTTCCTTGGCGCGACACGCACGATGCAGCCATTAGGCATCGTTTCCATCGCCTCGCCTCTACCGATGTTGATCCAATGGCTCTTACCGTCGACGGCGTCGACGATCATGTAATGGCGGTCATTGATCTCGTCGGCCAGTCCACGCGCGACAACGCGACCGACGAGAGACTGGACGGGCTCGCCGGATCGATCGTGGATCACCCAGTCGGCGGCCCTGCGGGCAAGCCCCTTGCCGGTCAGTTCGCGGTGCATGGTCTTGATGATGTCGCCGCGTTCGCCGGTGCGGCGCAGCGTGGCTTCGAGCTCATCGTCGAGGCGCCAGGAGCCAGCGCCGACCTCCGCGGCCAGACCCATCCGCTCGAGCTTGCGCAGCCGTCCCTGGTGCAGCGTCTGGCGAATGGCGTCGGGACCGCCCGGCGAGACCAGGCCGTCATCATCACGCATGCTGAGCAGCCGACGGTCGATGCTGGTGAAGCGTTCCTGCTCCATTTCCCGGCGCAGGCGAAGCTCAATCTCGCGGTCGGTTCGCGGACCGAGATCGAGGCTGACCAGCTCGGCCGCCCGCTCGCGGATGCCAGATGAGATATATTCGCGCGCGATGACCAGGTTCTCGCCACGGTCGTCCCTGCCACGGACGATGATGTGGCTGTGCGGGTGGCCGGTGTTGAAATGATCGACCGCGACCCAGTCGAGCTT
>NZ_RZPF01000267.1:0-7722 GCF_004022735.1 Mesorhizobium sp. M7A.F.Ca.AU.001.01.1.1 | reverse complement strand
CTGCAGGGCGCGAAATGATCGGATCCAACGCCTCCGGCCGTCGAAAGACCAAAGCGCCATCACGTTTGAAAACCAGGGCCGCTTTTGGCCGCGCCTCAAGGGGGTGTTGAGATTCAGGTCAGGCCAGGTCGAAAATGATGGCTTTCGAGAACCGGAGCGGAGCGGACATTTGGTCCGTGAGCACCGGAAGCGCAGAAAGCCGTCATTTGCAGACCGGCCTCACCTGAATCGACATACCGTTAGGCCAGCATCTGTGCGCCGACGGTCCTGTCGATACCGTGGTAGGGCGGGTTGAACAGATTGCCTTCCTGTTCATAGGTCCATACCTTGAACAGGCTGAGCCGGTGGGCGCCGAAACTATGCAGCAGCGGCACGTCGGTGGCGTCGCGGCCGCGGGCGATGACGATGCGGCCGATTCTTGGCGTGTTGTGGCGAGGATCGAACGTGTACCATTTGCCGTCGAGGAACACTTCCAGCCACGCCGAAAAGTCCATCGGTGCCGGATCGGCTGGCACGCCGATATCACCGAGATAGCCGTTCACATAGCGTGCCGGAATATTCATGCAGCGGCAAAGCGTGATCGCCAGATGAGCGAAGTCGCGGCAGACCCCGACGCGTTCCTCATGCGCCTGAGCCGCCGTGCGGGTCGAGCGCGCATAGCCATAGCCGAACGACAGCCGGTTGTGGACATAGTCGACGATCGCCTGCACGCGCGCCCAGCCGGACGGAATGTCGCCGAAGAGCTGCCAGGCCAGGCTGCTCAGATGATCCGTCTCGCAATAGCGGCTGCCCAGGAGATAACCGAGAACTTCGTCCGGCAGGTCCGCCACCGGCACTTCCCTGGCCAGCGTGTTTACCTCGTCCGTCTCGCCGCTGTCCTCGACGACCGCGTCGTACAGGATGCGAAAACCACCGGCGGGCGCTGTGAAGCGCCGGCAGGCATTGCCATGCAGATCGTGGTACAGCCTTGTCGGCACCGCGGGCGAGGTCAGCACCCGCGTCTGCCGCTTGATATCAGCCTGCCTGTCCCGATGGATCTCGAGCACTGAAATCA
This sequence comes from Mesorhizobium sp. M7A.F.Ca.AU.001.01.1.1, assembly GCF_004022735.1. Taxonomy (NCBI): domain Bacteria; kingdom Pseudomonadati; phylum Pseudomonadota; class Alphaproteobacteria; order Hyphomicrobiales; family Phyllobacteriaceae; genus Mesorhizobium; species Mesorhizobium sp. M7A.F.Ca.AU.001.01.1.1. The sequence continues at coordinate 6,668 of NZ_RZPF01000267.1, read as the reverse complement.
CCGGCGTGGCGGCTACGCATTCGATGGCGATTTCATAGCCGAGCCGGATCAGCATCGTTGGTCCCCCCTTCGATCTTGTGAGAAGCAGTCCTTCCCAAACGCCCGGAGGATACCGTGGTTCCCTGGGCCGATCGAAAAGCCCACCCCGTGTCTTCCCCTGCCGCGGTCGAGACGTTAGGTTCGGCAACCCCACCAGCGCTCCCCGGACTCAAGGAAAATCATGTATTCAAGCAGAAAATTCGCGGCCTTCCTCTTCGACATGGACGGCACGCTCATCAATTCCATCGCCTCGGCGGAACGGGTGTGGAGCGATTGGGCACGCCGCCAGGGCCTCGACGTCGCTGCCTTCCTGCCGACGATCCATGGCGTACGCGCGATCGAGACCATCACCGGCCTGGCGCTGCCGGGCGTCGACCCGGCACACGAGGCTGATCTGCTGCTGAAGGCCGAGGCGGCCGATCTCGAAGGCATTATCCAGATCGCCGGCGCCGTGGCATTTCTCGATTCGCTGCCGCCCGAACGCTGGGCGATCGTAACCTCCGCCCCACGTGAGCTGGCGCTGTTGCGCATGAAGGCCGCGGGCATCCCCGTCCCGGCCGTCATCGTCGCAGCGGAAGATGTCTCCCGCGGCAAGCCGGCGCCCGATTGCTTCCGGCTTGGCGCGGAACGGCTCGGCTTCGACGCGCGCGACTGCCTCGTGTTCGAGGATGCCCCGGCCGGCATAGCGGCAGCCGAAGCGGCGGGCGCGGCGGTCATGGTCATCAGCGCCACGCACAAGCACCCCTTGCCAACGCAACACGCCGCGATCGCGGGCTACGACATGGTGGGCATCACCGTCGACGAGCGTGGCTGGATCGCGCTCGAGCCGCAGCGCAACGCCGCCTAGGCCGCGTCTAGAAATCGCTGGTCAGGCCCTTTACCTCCCAGTCGCCGTAGCGGCCGGGCTCCTTGCCGCCGCGGCCGCCGATTTCCTTCGGCGCCGAGGCTTCCTTTTCCAGGTACTTTACACGCCTTGCTTCGGCTTCCGCGAGCGCACGTCTGGCTTCCGGCGTCAGCGCCTTTGGCTCGACATCATGGGCAAGCTCGGCATCGGTTTTACTGGCTTCGTCGTTCATGCGATATTTCCAGCGGATTGAAACGGGAACTGGTGTTTCCCATCATATAGCGATGAGACGAAGCGGATCGACCCCTTTTCGCTATCACCTGGACAGGAGCAGACGATGAACACACTTCGCACCGCCATGCTTCTTGCCGCGATGACCGCGCTGTTCATGGGCGTCGGCTTTTTGATCGGCGGAACCGGCGGCATGATGATCGCGCTGCTGATCGCCGCCGGCACCAATCTGTTCAGCTACTGGAATGCCGACAAGATGGTGCTGTCGATGAACCGTGCCGTCGAGGTCGACGAGAAGAACGCGCCCGAATATTACGCCATCGTCCAGTCGCTCGCCAAACAGGCCGGCCTGCCCATGCCGAAGACCTACCTGATCGACAATCCGCAGCCGAACGCCTTTGCCACCGGCCGCAACCCGCAGAACGCGGCGGTCGCTGCCTCCACCGGCCTGTTGCAGGCGCTGACGCCTGAAGAGGTCGCAGCCGTCATGGCGCACGAACTCGCCCATGTGCAGCACCGCGACACGCTGACCATGACGATCGTCGCCACCTTTGCCGGTGCCATTTCGATGCTCGGCAATTTCGCCTTCTTTTTCAGTGGCAATCGCGACAACAATCCGTTCGGCTTTGTCGGCGTGCTGGCGGCGATGATCGTAGCGCCCTTTGCCGCGATGGTCGTGCAGATGGCGGTCAGCCGCACCCGCGAATACGAGGCCGACCGACGTGGCGCCGAAATCTGTGGACACCCGCTCTGGCTGGCATCGGCGCTTGACAAGATCGCCCGCGGCGCCGAACGCATCCGCAACCCCGATGCCGAGCGCAATCCCGCGACCGCGCATCTCTTCATCATCAATCCCCTTCACGGCGAGCGCATGGACAGCCTGTTCTCCACCCACCCCGCCACTGAGAACCGCATTGCAGCCTTGCAGGCGATGGCGCGCGACATGGCCGGCAGCGAAACCCGGGCTGCACCGCGCCAGGCCCCAACGCCACGCCAGGCGGACGAACTGCGGCCATCCGGCCCGTGGGATCAGACAGCACGGCCCGAGCAGCCGGCGGAGCCCGCCAAGCCCAAATCCAACCCATGGGGTCGCAATCCGACCGGGCCCAGGGGCCGGTGGTCGTGAGCGTGGCGGACAGAGGACCTCGACGCACGGTTTCAGGTGATCAGGAACACAGGGACGGCGGCGACTTCGTCGCCGGTCTCGCCGCGCGCAAGGCAGCGGCCCGCCTGCTGGCCGCCGTCATCGATGCCAGGACACCGCTTGACGGGCTGACCGATCACGAGAACGGCCACCCGCAATACAAGGCGCTCGATTTGCGCGATCGCGGCCTTGTCCGCGCCATTCTGGTCACCGCGCTGCGCTATCGCATGACCATATCGGGGCTCTTGGCGCGGCGCCTGGAAAAGCCGCTGCCGCCCAATGCCACGGCGCTGTCGCACATATTGCATGTGGCGGCCGCACAGATCCTGTTCCTCGATATTCCCGACAGCGCCGCCGTCGACATTGCGGTGACCCATGCCAAGTCCGATCCGCGCACGGTGCGGTTCTCCGGCCTCGTCAATGGCGTGCTGCGCACACTGGCACGGGCCAAGGAAACGGAATTGCCTGCCGCCCTTGCCGCCACCGACGAGGCGCCCGAATGGTTTTCCGACAGGCTGAAGACTACCTACGGCAACGAAAAGGCCAGACAGATCCTCGAAGCGCACCGCGTTGAGGCGCCGGTCGACTTCTCGGTCAAGGCCGATCCCGGACTCTGGGCCGAAAAACTCGGCGGCATCGTCCTGCCGACCGGCACGGTGCGGGTCGAGAATCTTGTCGGTCCTGTCACCGAATTGCCTGGCTTTGCCGAGGGCGCCTGGTGGGTCCAGGACGCCGCGGCCAGCCTGCCCGCCCGACTGTTCGGCGATGTCACGGGATTGCGGGTTGCCGATCTCTGCGCCGCGCCCGGCGGCAAGACCGCGCAGCTGATCGTTGCCGGCGCGAAGGTCACCGCCGTCGACACGTCAAAAAACCGGCTTGCGCGGCTGACGCAGAATCTCGAGCGCCTCGGCCTGTCCGCCGAGATCGTCCAGGCCGACCTGCTCAAATTCGAGCCGAAGGAATTGTTCGACGCCGTTCTCCTCGACGCGCCCTGCTCGTCGACCGGCACGGTGCGGCGGCACCCCGACGTGCCATGGACCAAGACTTCTGCCGATGTCGAAAAACTGGCCGACCTGCAGCGCAGGCTGCTCGCCCGCACTGTGACGCTGGTGAAGCCCGGCGGCAGGATCGTCTTTTCCAACTGTTCGCTCGATCCGCTCGAAGGCGAGGATCTCTGTCGCGCCTTTCTCGCCGGCACGCCTGAAATCACCAATGATCCGCTGCTGCAAGGCGAGATCGCCGGCATCGCTCCATTCCTGACGCCGCAAGGCACGCTGCGCACCACGCCCGCCGACCTGGACCTCGGCGCGCCGGAACGCTCAGGCCTCGACGGCTTCTTCGCCGCTCGCATGCGGCGAGCCGGCTAGGGCTTGAACTGCCGGATTTGCTGCCTTTTTTAGGCAGGACCGGGGGCAGAAGCAGGTGAACCGGCCCGGGCTCGTGGAATTCGCCTTCGCACGAATCGTGCAATCATGTAGACTCGGCGCCGGGGTAGAGGACGATCAGGAGGGGTTTTGGCACTGGCTGCCAGCAGCACGACGCGTCTGTGGACGCTTGTCGCGAAGGAGTTCTGGCGCAAAACGCGCCGGCGCCTGCGCGCCGGGCCTGTCTATCGCTGGCGCTATTCCGGCCGCACGCCGGAACGTGTGCTGATCGCACCGCCGGACCTGCGCCTCGCCGACCCGCAGATCGCACTCGAGATCTATTACGGCCGCTATCCCCTGTCGGGGCATCTGGTCGAGACCGGCGGCAAGTCGCCTTTCCAGATCAACGTGCCCAATCACGGGTGGCAGAAGACGCTGCACGGCTTTCGCTGGCTGCGCCATATGCGCGCCGCCGGCACGGAGCTTGCCGCTGCCAATGCCCGCGCCCTGGTCTCCGATTGGATCACCATGCATGGCAGCCATATTTCCGGCATCGCCTGGGAGCCCGGCACGACGGCCAAGCGCATCATCGCCTGGTTGCAGCACTCCTCGGTCGTATTGCAGGGCGCCGAGTTCCCTTTCTACCGCGCCTTCCTGAAGTCGGTTGCCATGCAGATCCGCTATCTCAGGTCGATGGCGCGCGAAATGCCCGACGGCAAGGACAGGCTGCGGGCCCGCATCGCGCTCGCCTTCGCTGCCTTGTCCCTGCCGGCGCCGGCATCGGCGCTGCGTGGCGCGACCCGCAACCTTGCCGAGGAACTCGACCGCCAGATCCTCGCCGATGGCGGGCACATTTCGCGCAATCCGATGGTCGTCCTGGAAATCCTCGCCGACCTTCTGCCGCTGCGCCAGACCTATGCCAACCAGGCGGAAACGCCGCCGCAGGCGCTGATCGGCGCCATCGACCGCATGCTGCCGGCGCTGCGCTTCTTCCGCCATCAGGATGGCAGCCTCGCCCGCTTCAACGGCATGGGCGCCACCATCCACGACCGCATCGCCACCATCCTGCGCCACGACGACACCGCTGGCGCGCCGCTGCTGCATGCGCCGCATTCCGGCTATGAGCGCCTGTCTATGGGCGGCACCACGGTCATCGCCGACACCGGCCCGCCGCCGCCGGTCGACGTGTCCAATGCCGCACATGCCAGCTGCCTTGCCTTCGAACTGTCGTCCGGGCGCCAGCACTACATCGTCAATGCCGGCATCGACACCTACGGCGCGGCTGAATTCCGGCCGCTGGCGCGCGCCACCGCCGCGCACTCGACCGCCACCATCAACGACACCTCGTCGGCGCGCTTCAGCCACTCGTTGCGCGTCAACGACCTGCTCGGTTCGCCGTTGATCGGCGGCCCGCAGCATGTGCAGTGCAAGCGCACCGATCAGAAAGGCGTTCAGGGTTTCATCGCCCGCCATGACGGCTATGTCGCGCGCTTTGGTTTCCTGCATGAGCGCGAGCTGAAGCTGTCGTCGAACGGCAATGTGCTGGCCGGCCGGGACCGCTTCCAGCGCCCCGGCAGTGCCGCGATCCGCAACAATGGCCGCGACTTCGTCACCGTCCGCTTCCACGTTCATCCCGATGTCAACCTTTTGCAGGACGAGCATGACCGCCTGGTGCTGGCCGCCGATCAGGCCGACACCTGGGTGTTCACATCGGCCGAAGTGGTGCCGGAGGTCGAGGAATCGATCTATTTCGCCGGTCTTGGCGGCCCGCGCCGCAGCCGCCAGATCGTGCTTGCCTTCAAGGCCTCGGAAATCGCCGAAGTCCACTGGCAGCTGACCCGCACCAGCATCGCCGGTTATCCGGAAAACAACTGACCTACCTGACCGCCGGTTTGATTTCCGGGCGGCATGTGCTACGGGCGCGGGCATCCACCACACCAGTCGTGAAAGGCCGCCAGCCCATGGCCGTCGCCGCCAAGAACATTCCCGCACCAGACCTGGTTCCCGTGCGCCGCGCCCTGCTCTCCGTTTTCGACAAAACCGGCCTCATCGATTTCGCCAAGGCGCTGGCAGCCGCAGGCGTCGAGCTGGTCTCGACCGGCGGCACGGCAAAGGCGATCTCTGACGCGGGCCTTCCGGTGCGCGACGTCTCCGAGCTCACCGGCTTTCCCGAGATCATGGATGGCCGCGTCAAGACCTTGCATCCCGGCGTGCATGGCGCGCTGCTTGGCGTGCGCGACGATCCGGAGCATTCAGCGGCAATGCGCAAATACGGCATCGAGCCGATCGATCTCGTCGTCTCCAATCTCTATCCGTTCGAGGAGGTCCGCCGCTCCGGCGCCGACTACGCATCGATCGTCGAGAACATCGACATTGGCGGCCCGGCCATGATCCGCGCCTCGGCCAAGAACCACGCCTATGTCGCCATCGTCACCGATCCCGGCGACTATGCCTCGGTGCTGAACGCGCTGGAGATGAACATCGGCTCGCTGTCGCTGGATTTCCGCAAGAAGCTGGCCGCCAAGGCCTTCGCCCGCACCGCCAGCTATGACGCGGCGATCTCCGGCTGGTTCGCCGAAGCGCTCGAGATCGAACACCCGACGTGGCGTGCCTTTGGCGGCAGGCTGGTCGAGGTGATGCGCTATGGCGAGAACCCGCATCAGAGCGCCGGCTTCTATATCGATGGCGACAAGCGGCCGGGCGTCGCCACGGCGCGTCAGTTGCAGGGCAAGCAGCTGTCCTACAACAACATCAACGACACCGACGCCGCCTTCGAGCTGGTCGGCGAGTTCGATCCGGCGCGTTCCGCCGCCGTCGCCATCATCAAGCACGCCAACCCGTGCGGCGTTGCCGAAGGCACCTCGCTGAAAGCCGCCTACGCCAAGGCGCTCGCCTGCGACCCGGTTTCGGCCTTCGGCGGCATCGTCGCGGTCAACCGCACCCTCGACGCCGAGGCGGCGGAAGAGATCGTAAAAACCTTCACCGAAGTCATCATAGCGCCCGGCGCCACTGACGAGGCAGCGGCCATCGTCGCGGCGAAGAAGAA
>NZ_RZPF01000266.1:0-7725 GCF_004022735.1 Mesorhizobium sp. M7A.F.Ca.AU.001.01.1.1 | reverse complement strand
GGCCTCTTTGTTGCAGACCCGCCCAAAACCTCCTGCAACCGGATCGGTTCGACATAAAATATTTACCGTGTTGGCATGGTTTACGAATGGTTTCGCGGGCCATCCACCTCATGGCCGCTTTGGCTTTGGCCGGACCGGTTAAGGTTGAGCCGGATGATTTGACCGGCTGCGAAACTCCTCGCAAATTCCTCGTTGTCGAAAAGCTGTTGGGTGGTCACGCCATCCTCGATGATCTGCACCGCCCATTGGCCGTCTATGTGTTCTACCCGAACACCGTCCTTCTGATCGTCGCCCACGCCCGCACTCCCACACAACGATGTGGGAAAAAAACCATGTGATCGGCAATCCAGCAAGTCACAAAACCGTACGAATCCGGCCGCTGGTTAACTTTGTAAAAGCGTCGAAATTTTCGCAAATGCCCGCACCCGCAGGAAACCAATTTTGGAAGGCCCGTAGCTCACACGGCCGCAGCCCGATCATCATCGATCCAGAGAAGCTGTGGACGGCATGTTGCGAGTACTCGAATGGGTCGACGCGCACCCGCTCTATGAGGCCAAGCCCTTTGCGTATCAGGGCGAGGTGAAGATAGAGAACGTGGCGAAGATGCGCGCCATGACGATTTCACCAGCCAGGTCGAGGAAATCATCCGCACCCAGAAGTTCGAATCGGAACTCACCGGCAAAGACGGCGAACCGTTGCCGCTGGTCCCCGTGGTCAATGTCACAGTCCGCAGTTCTTGACCTGGAGCTGCATCCCAAGCAGGGGATAGCATACAACACCGAAGCGACCGAAACGCTGTATGGTGGCGCGGCCGGCGGCGGCGGCTCCTCATCATGGCGCCGATTGCTCGGTCGGCCGCGCTCCTTCGACACCAGCCCGCCGGCGCCGTCCTGGTCATAGGCTTGCAACAGCCGGTGAACCTGACTGCGGCTGAGATGAAGAAGCTTCGCCGCCTGGACGCTCAGCCGCCGGTCGCGGATCTTCTGGATGGCTTCAAGACGATGCAGCTCTTTTTTGCGACAAGGTGATCAAAGGCATGCCGGCTCCGCAATACGCCCGGTCTCACGCCAGGCAGTGTGAAGTCGTCAGCCTTCCTTTCCAGCTTCGAGTTGGCCAGAGCATGAGCTGTGAAAGTCGGGGACTGTCGCATCTCTAAATTGCTCAAGTGTCGCATCTCTATATAACTGCTACATCCAGAAGTCGCATAACATACATTATGGAACATTAAATTATGATTTGAAATCAATGGGTTGGAAAAATTTATCGGCTGTTAGCCACCCGCTCCATCATGCTTTCGCCGCACAAGAAAAGCAAAATGCGTTTCATCGTTGGGCCACCTGGGCCCCTTTTGTTGCGAATAGCTGCTTTGTGCCGCGAGGACCTTGGGAAGCTATTTCCTTTCGAAAACAGATTTTTCCTTTCGGGTAGAGGTTGGGATATGATTGCGCGACAGGAGTGCGATCTATGCAGAGTTTCACCGTCGAGCTGATACGCGACGGCAAAGCTGTGGAACGTGCCGAGGTTCAGGCCGAAAATGTTGTTGAAGCTGCGAAGACGTGGGGACCAGTAACCATCCCGTACGCCGAAGAGCCTGACATCGGCGAATGGATCAGGGTAACGCACCCTTGCGGCAGCACGACAAGTTGGTTCGAGCCGGATCGTTAAGCGCGGCCAATTTAGAGCTCACTGGCCAGGATGCGTCAGGGCTGTGAGTAAGAGCCGTGACGAACGTCACGGCGTCGGGATCATAGCAGAAGATGGACGGATGACCCGGTGCGAACCAGCGATGACAGCATCTTCCTAATGTCGATCTCTCCCCTCCCCTCTCCCCTCTCCTCTCCCAGGCTGTCCGTCCGCTTTCCCTACCCTTCTTCCGCCCGAGCAGGACGACCCTGCTGTTCGGCGCAGCAGGACTGGCCGGCACAGGCCCAACGGTACTACGCGCAGCGCCCAAGCGCAGCCTTTCGAAACTTGGTGGCACAGACCAGAAGCTTTTATGCAGATTGGAAGTCCAAATTTAAACAGTTCATCCTACGTTGGCCGATGGGCTTTTTGTCAAGGAAACGCAATTGAGCCGGTCGGGCAGAACGGATTTTGACTTTGATGGTGCAAGAAAGGCGGTTTTTTCGACCGCCAACTTGCCGGCGGCAATTGCGTTGGCCGTGCTTGTGATCTGCGCGGTCCTTGCGGACTTGCAGAACACGAAAGTGTCCGATCAACTCGCGCGCGCCGAAGTCCAGGCCAAGGTCAACATCATAAGGGCCAAGCTCGAAGGCAATGTAAACGGTAATCTCCAGCTTGTTCAGGGCCTCGTCTCGGCCATAGTTACAGAGCCGTACATGGGACAGCAGAGATTTGCGTCCCTGGCAAGCAACCTGTTCCGACAGAGATCGCAACTGCGCAACATCGCCGGTGCGCCCGATCTCGTCATCTCGCTGATGTACCCGATGGAAGGCAACCAGAAGGCGATCGGGCTCGATTACCGCAAGAGCGAGGCGCAACGGACGGCGGCGCTTCGCGCGCGAGACCTCGGCGTTCTTGTGTTGGCAGGCCCCGTCGACCTGGCCCAGGGAGGGCGGGGCTTTGTCGGGCGCATTCCCGTCTTTGTGCCGACGGCGGGCGGCGGCAGCCGATTCTGGGGCATCCTCTCCGCTGTCATCGATGTCGATCAGCTTTACGCGGCGAGCGGCTTGAATGACCCCGGGATTGATATTGATGTCGCCCTGACGGGGACCGACGCGCTTGGCGGTGGCGGCAAAAAATTCTTCGGGGGAGACAATGTCCTCGCCGGCAAGCCGGTGTCGGCCGATGTGCAACTGCCTTCGGGCTCCTGGCTGATTTCGGCTATACCGAAGGGAGGCTGGCCGGCCATTCCGAACAATGCGTGGATGTTGCGGGGGCTCATAGCCTTTGCCGGCGCGCTGGTGGTGCTGCCGATCCTGGTGGCCGGGCGACTGTTCGGCGAACGACAGAAAAACTATGCCGAGCTCAGACGTCTGTCTGGCCGCCTTGAGTTGGCCCTGGAAGCTTCTGGAATTGGCGTGTGGGAGCACGACCTGGCCACAAAAGAACTGCTATGGGACGACCGCGTCAACCAGATCTACGGCAAGCCAGCCGATGGCAAACCGCGCGGTTATGAAGACTGGGCGATGGCCATTCATCCCGAAGATTTTGACAGGACGCGCCAGGAGTTCGACGCGGCCGCCGAGAGGGAGGGACCGTATTCTTCGCAATATCGAGTCCTGCTAGCGGACGGTACCACGCGCCACGTGCGCACGCGCGCAGCCTTCTTCCAGGACATCGGCGGCACGCCGAAGATGATCGGCGCCGAGTGGGACGTCACCAGCGACGTGCTGCTCAATGAGACGCTCATTCGAGAGCGCCAGCTGTCGGAATCGAAAAATGCCGAACTCAAGGTCGCAAAGGCGCATGTAGAGCATGTTGCGCTGCACGACCCGCTGACCGGCCTGCCCAACCGCCGCTATCTCGATGAGTTGCTTGCCGAAAAAAGCGCAACGGGGACCCGCACAGCGCTGCTGCATCTGGACCTCGACCGCTTCAAGCAGATCAACGATACACTCGGCCACGCAGCCGGTGACGCCATGCTGGTGCACGCCTCCAAGGTCATCAAGGTCAACACGGGTCCCGGTGATTTTGTTGCACGCATCGGCGGTGACGAGTTCGTCGTGGTGAGCCATGGACGTGATGACAAGCAACTTTCCGCGCTCGGCGACCGCATCATCACGCAGATGCGCCGACCGGTCGATTTTCAGGGCAACCCGTGCCGGTTCGGGGTGAGCATCGGAATTGCCGCCGGAACCGACGCCAAGCAACTGCTCGTCAACGCCGACCTCGCTCTTTACCGGGCGAAAGGAAGCGGTCGCAACCGACACGAATTCTTTGACGAAGTGCTGCAAAGCGAGATCGTGCGGACCAAGCAAATTGCCGACGAAATCCTGGGCGGGTTGGAGCGCGCCGAATTCACAACATACTATCAGCCGCAGTTCGACGCCAGGACACTTGAGATCGTCGGGGTCGAGGCGTTGTCGCGTTGGAAGCATCCCGAACGCGGCATCCTGGCCCCACAAAGCTATCTCAAAGTGGCCGAAGAACTCAACGTCGTGGCAATCATCGATCGCGCTGTCCTGGAACAGGCGCTTGAGAATTTCGAGCAATGGTCGAACAGCGGTCTCAAGATCCCGCACGTCTCGGTCAATGTCTCCGCCAAGCGGTTGGAGGACAAGGATCTGATCGATGGCTTGCGCAAGCTTGCCATCAGGAAGGGCACGGTGTCGTTTGAGCTGGTTGAGTCCATCTTCCTCGATGAGAATGACGACCTGGTCACCTGGAACCTGGAGCACATTAAGGAACTCGGCATCGACATCGAAATCGATGACTTCGGCACCGGCCATGCCTCGATCGTGTCCCTGCTCAAGCTGCTGCCCCGCCGGCTCAAGATCGACCGCCAACTGATCACGCCCGTCACCCAGTCGATCCCGCAGCGTCAGCTGGTCTCGTCGATCATTGAGATCGGCAAATCGCTCGGCATCGAAGTCATTGCCGAGGGTGTCGAGACGAATGATCACGCGCGCATCCTGAAGGAGCTTGGTTGCGATATTCTGCAGGGCTATGTTTTTGGCCGCCCAATGGACGCCAAGGCCTTCACGGCGTTTGCCCAATCGCGCAAATGGTTGGCCGTGGGGTAAGGTCATGCCTCGCGCGGTAAGGCAGGCAGGCCGAGCGGTTCAACCGGCGCCCAGTCGCGAATTGGCTCGAGCACACTGCACTTGCATCGGCAAACCCACCGCCACCCTTGTCCCCAAAGTGCCCGACCGGCTCTGCGTGCCGGTGAAGTGACCGAAAGCAAATTTCTCGTCAGGTCTTTCAGATCTCATGATCCGACGGTCCGGTGGCGCGGCATGGGCTGTTAGCTCCAGACAGCTGAAGATAGCCAAAAGCGTCCGGCGTTATGGGCGAAGGAGCGCGGCACCAAATTGCGCCCACAATCGATCGCAGTCATTTGCCCTGAGGCTTGGCGTTCCCGGTTCGCCGTAGAAGACCATCGCCGAACGGACATCGTAACCGAGCACCGAGGCATTGGCCACGAACTGAATTGCCATTCCCAAATTCATCGCGTTGATCCTTACCTCGGCTTTAGTGCTGAGATCGACCACGCCGAAAATTTCCGCACCCCCACTTCTGCCGGCCATAACCGTCGTCGAGAGCGCGTTCCCCAAAGCGAGTAGCATTCGTGTTCAGTCCCCGCAAAGGCCGCTCTCGAACGCGCGCGCGGCGAATTTGTTCCTTGGCAGTTCAACGCCGGGTTATCGAACTGGCCTTTTCAAACGTGCAGCTTGCCTGATGCCGCGCCTTTAACGGTCCAGCAGTTTTCTTAGCGTAAAGCAGCCTCATGACGCTGCTCCGGCATTTCGGCGAACCAACACGTCGCCTTTTTTTCAAGCGAACGGCTTTGCCCATCATTGTCGTGACGCTGCTTGTTGCGACCCTCACCACAGGCCTTTTGCTGTGGTCGGCGACCCAGTCCGATGGTGTTGCCGTGTCGCGGCAGAAAAGCTTGGTCGCCTTGATCATATCCAAGCTGGAGAGCGGAATAGCCCACGATCAGGAGAGCGTCACCGTCTGGGACGACGCGGTCAGCGCCCTGCGGAGCCAGGATGCCAAATGGGTCGACACCAATCTCGGCACCTGGATGCACACGTATTTCGGCCACGATGAGGTCTACATTCTCGATCCGAAGGACGCGCCAGTCTACGCATTCGCCGATGGATCGGCGGTGGGTCCGGCGAGCTATCAATCCATACGCCCGACCACTGCGCCTCTCGTGGAGAACCTCAGGGCGAGGCTGAAACAGGGGGACACCGACGGCGTCACCGAGCAGGTGCTCACGATAGGTGCTTCCGACATGGTCGTCATCTCCGGCCATCCTGCCATTGTCAGCATCAAGCCAGTCGTTTCCGACAGCGGCCACATTGCACAAGTACCAGGTCAGGAATTCCTACACGTTGCCGTTCGCTATCTGGACGGCAGTCTGCTTGCCTCCTTGCGCCAAGACTATCTGCTCGACGACGCACACTTCTCCTGGTCAAACATGCTTAGCTCTGAAGAGGCGTCCTATCCCCTCGTCGGTCGCTCTGGTTCGACTGTCGGCTTCTTTGTGTGGCAGCCATATCGGCCCGGGGCGTTTGTCCTTTTTCAACTGGTGCCAATACTCGTGGCGGTGTTCGGACTGGTACTTGGCGGAATTATTGTAGCTCTGGCCGCTTTGCGCCGGCGGACTTTGAGGCTGATTGAGACCGAGAATCACATCTATCACCTGGCCCACTACGACCTGCTTACAGGGCTGCACAGTCGCGGCCATTTCAACAGTCGTTTGGCTGATGCGCTGACACTGCTGCCCGCGACGGGCGAGCAGCTCGCGATCCTCTATCTTGACCTCGACCGGTTCAAGCAGGTCAATGACAGCTTTGGCCACCCTGCCGGTGACGAGTTGCTCAGGGAGTTCGCAGACCGGCTGAGGCGGCTGACCGTGGAGGTTGACACGGTGGCGCGCCTGGGCGGTGACGAATTCATTATCATCCAGCGCGCGGTCGCAGGCGAGAATGAGGTCAAAACATTGTGCGAGCACTTGATCGAGTCCGCGCGCCGGCCGTTCGAGGTCGCCGGAGTTCAGGTTTTTGTCGGGGTGAGCGTCGGCGTAGCTCTTGCTCCCAGGGACGGGGTGGACCAGGTCGAGTTGGTGCGGAAAGCCGACCTCGCCCTGTATCACGCCAAAGCCGGCGGTCGCAGCGGCTATGCTCTGTTTGAACCCGAGATGGACCAGACGCTGGCAAAGCGTAAGGGTCTCGAACAGGACCTGCGCAAGGCGCTGCAAACGCCCGGCCACATCCGGGTGCATTATCAGCCGCTTTACACCGCCGACACCAACAGGATGACGGGCGTCGAAGCCCTCGCGCGCTGGTCGCACGCAGAGCGTGGTTGGGTCGCCCCTGACTTGTTCGTACCATTGGCAGAGGAAACGGGGCTCATTGAAGTTCTAGGCGAGCTGGTTCTGCGCCAGGCCTGCCTTGACGCGGTGCATTGGCCGATCGAGACCCTGGCAGTGAACGTATCGGGGTTGCAGCTGAACAATCCGAGCTTTGCCATGAAAGTGACGAGCATCTTGTTGGAAACGCAAATGGATCCACGGCGGCTCGAGCTGGAGGTTACGGAAAGCACGCTCTCCGAGCGCCCCACCGAATGCCAGCAGAACATGGCAGCGTTGCGCAGTGTCGGGGTGCGCTTTGCGCTTGACGATTTCGGTACGGGATTTTCCTCATTGGGCCGACTGCAGAGCCTGGAAGTGGACAGGATCAAGATCGACCGAAGCTTCGTGCAGGGCTTTGGCGGCTCGAACGGTGACGAGGCCATCGTTCAGGCGATTATCGACCTGGCTCGCGTGACTGGCCTCAGCACCACAGCGGAAGGGGTCGAGACCGAGAGCCAGTGCAATTATCTGCGCAAGCTCGGCTGCGACCAGCTACAAGGCTTTTTGCTTTCAAGACCGGTGCCAAAAGAGGACCTTCAGGAACTCCTCGACGGCGGATCAAGGCGGGCGACCGCATGAGAATGCGTCTATGTGATTCCCGACGGTCGACGATGCCGCACGCGGATGCAAGCAGCGAATCTTGGGGGCCTGGGACAAGGTGCGTCGACACTCCCCTGGCC
>NZ_RZPF01000265.1:0-7733 GCF_004022735.1 Mesorhizobium sp. M7A.F.Ca.AU.001.01.1.1 | reverse complement strand
GATCTGGTGATTGCGGCCGGCGGTGACGGCACCGCCAGCGAAGTGGCCGACGGGCTTCTGCAGGCGGCCCAGGAGAGCGGCCGGATCACTGAACTTGGCCTGTTGCCGTGCGGCACCGGCATCGATTTCGCGCGCGGGCTCGGCCTGCCGAAAGAGGTGGATGCCGTGCTGAAGCGGTTGGCCGAAGCCAAGGGTCGCAAGGTCGATGCCGGGCGCATCGGCTACATCGACGATCACGGCGCGCTGGCCAGCCGGCACTTCATCAACATCGCCAGTCTCGGCCTGTCCGGCGCCACCGACCGCGCCGTCAATGCCGACAAGCGCAAGGGCAGGATGTCGGCCAAGGCACTGTTCCTGTGGCGCACCGTGGTGGAGTTCATCCGCTACCGTTTTCAGGACGTCAGGATCACGGTCGATGACGGCGCACCCGTCGAAGCGCGCATGGCGCTGGTGGCGGTCGCCAATGGAAAGTTCTTTGGCGGCGGCATGATGATCGCGCCGGATGCCGACCTGACCGACGGGCAGTTCGACATCGTCATCCTGCGCGCCGCCGGCAAGCTGAAGCTGATCTGGGACATCCGGCTGCTCTATGGCGGCCGGCACCGCAACCATCCGGCGATCACCATCCTGCGCGGCAGGAAAGTGGTGGTCGAGCCGCTCGGCGATGCGTCAGAGAATGGCGCCCTGGTCGATATAGACGGCGAGTCGCCGGGACGCATACCCGCGACCTTCGAGATCCTGCCGGGTGCATTGACGCTCAGATACTGAATCAAGCCGTTGACAGATTGATTCAGATGAATCCGCCCATCAATCCAACGTCCTGAAATCGCTTGATAACTGGCTGATGTCAGAGTTCCAGCTTGGCCGGAAAACCGGGCGCGCGCAGGTCGGTATCGACGGCATCCTCGAGCAATTTGACGATCTGGGTGGACCAGGCGCTGCCGCCATATTCCTGTTTGCCCATCTGGAAAATCTCACTCACAAGCGGCGCCAGTTGGAGCGGCAGTCTGAATTCCCTGCCCATCGCCAGCGCGAAGCCGAGGTCCTTCAGCGCCAGGTCCATGGTGAAGCCGATGTCGTAGGAGCCGTTGAGAATGAGCTGGCTTTCGGTCTCGTGGACGAAGCTGTTGCCGGAGGAGGCTGAGATGGCATGGTAGGACTGGGCGAGGTCGAGCCCGCCTTGTTTGGCCAACATCAGCGCCTCGCCGGCGGCGACGAGATGGATGAAGGCGAGCATGTTGGTGATCACCTTGATCACCGCCGCCGAGCCGACCGGACCCATCAGGAACGACTTTGCGCACATCGCCTCGATGGCCGGCCGATGACGTTCGTAGAGCGCTGGATCGCCGCCGACCAGCGCGGTGATCTTGCCAGCCGCCGCCAGATGCACGCCACCGGTGACCGGGCATTCCAGCGTCTCGACGCCCCTGGCCGAGGCGAGGGCCGCAAGGCGAAGAATCTCGTCGCGGCCGTTGGTGGACATCTCGATCCAGGTGCCGCCTTGGGGTAGGCCCTCCAGCAATCCGCCGGGTCCGGCCAGCACCGCTTCGCTGACCTTGGGCGAAGGCAGGCACGTGATGGCATTGCCGGCCCAGGCGGCGGCCTCGGCCGGGCTGCTCGCGGCAGTGGCGCCGAGCGCCACCAGGCGCTCGACGGCGGCCGGATCGCGGTCGAGGACGGTGACGGCAAAGCCGTTGCGGATCAGGCTGGCGGCAAGGTTTCCGCCGAGATGGCCAAGCCCGATGAAGGCGTAGCTCTTGCTCACGGCATCAGCGGGGTCTGCATCATCTGCAGATGCAGGTCCTTGCCCGTATAGGGGTGCGCGTCGCAGACCGCTTCGTTCAACTCGACGCCGAGGCCGGGCTCCTTCGAGGGGACGACGTTGCCGTCCTGCCACTCGATCTTCTTCTTCAAGAGCGTGGCATGGAAACCGTCCCACTGCTTCAGCGATTCCAGGATGAGGAAGTTGGGCAGTGTCACCGCCAGCTGGATGTTGGCCGCACCGACGATCGGCCCGCAATAGCAGTGAGGGGCGACCTGGATGTGGTAGGCCTCGGCCATCGCCGCGATCTTCTTGGTTTCGAGAATGCCGCCGGAGCGGCCGAGGTCCGGCTGCAGGATGGTCGCGGCGCGGTTCTCGATGACGCGGGCGAACTCGAACTTGGTGGTCAGCCGTTCGCCGGTGGCGATCGGGATCGAGGTCGCGCGGGCCACTTGCGCCATGACTTCGGGCATGTCAGGCGGCACCGGCTCCTCGAACCACAAGGGATCATAGGGCTCGATGGCGCGCGCCATGCGCAGCGCGCCGGACGCTGTGAACTGGCCGTGCGTGCCAAACAGGATGTCGGCGCGGGTGCCGACCGCCTCGCGGATCGCCTTGATCATGCGGGTGGACAGGTCGATATCGACAAGACGCGGCTGGTGGCCGTCGAAGGCGGTGTAGGGGCCGGCCGGGTCCAGTTTGACGGCGTTGAACCCCTGTTCGACATATTCGAGCGCGCAGGCGGCGGCGAGATCGGGGTCGTTGTAGACGTTCTTGCCGTGCGCATCCTCGGAGTGGACGCTGCCGGTGTGCGGATAAAGATAGGTGTAGGAACGCAGCGTTTCGTGCACCTGGCCGCCGAGCAGTTTGTAGACCGGCTTGTCGGCCTCCTTGCCGATGATGTCCCAGCAGGCCATTTCCAGCGCCGAGAAGCAGCCCATGCCTGACACGTCGGGCCGCTGGGTGAAGCCGGACGAATAGGCGCGGCGGAAGAAGTTCTCGATGTCGTGCGGATCGCGGCCGACGAGATAGCGCTCGGCCATGTCCTCGACCATCCGGGCGGTAACATGGGCGGAGAAGGTGGCGTTGTAGGCCTCGCCATAGCCGACCACGCCGCCATCGGTGGTCAACTTGACGAAGATGAAATACTTGCCGCCGATGCCGGGCGGCGGATTGTCGACAACCCAGGTCTTGACGTCCGTGATCTTCATTTTTGGTCCTCCAGAACCAGTTCGGCGCCCTTCCAACCGGTCATGATCGAGGCGGCGTTGGTGTTGCCGGTGATGTTGTCGGGGAAGATGGAGGCGTCGATGACGCGCAGGCCGTCGATGCCGTGCACCTTGAGACGCGGGTCGACGACGGCGCGCGCCGGATCGGGCCCCATGCGGCAGGTCGAGACCGGATGATAGACAGTGCCCGAGCGCTTCCTGAAATCCTGAATCAGGTCTGCATCGGAAGTGATTGACGGGCCTGGCAAAACCTCTTCCTCGATGATCTCGGCCATGGCAGGCATCGAGGCGATCTTGCGGACGAATTTCACCGCCGCCAGCATCTCCTCGACATCGGCATTGGTGGAGTAGGCATTGGCCGTTATCCTGGGGTACTCGCGCGGATTGGCCGAGCGGATCATGATCTCGCCACGGCTCGACGGGCGGCAGTTGGACAGGCCGATGGAAAAGCCCGGCCATGGGTCGGGCGTCAGGATGGGACGCTCGCCGCTCTTGGGAATGACGGTCGAGAATGCCTGGAAATAGAGCTGCATGTTGGGCCGCGTCGCCGCCGGGTCGGTGCGGAAGAAGCCACCGGCATTGTTCATCGACAGCGACAGCGGGCCCGAACGGGTCAGGATATATTGCATGCCGACCAGCAGCTTGCCCCACCAGGGACGCAGCGTCTGGTTGAGCGTCGGCAGCTTGCCCTTGAAGGTGTAGTTGATGCCGACATGATCCTGCAGATGCGCGCCGACATTCTCGTTGGCGTGGACCATCCGGATGCCCAGGCCTTTCAGCAGCGCGGAAGGCCCGACGCCGGACAGCTGCAGCAATTGCGGCGAGTTGACCGAGCCGCCCGACAGGATGACTTCGCGACCGGCACGCGCCGACTTCGTCTCGCCGTTCTGCTGGTATTCGACACCGACGGCGCGCTTGCCCTCGAACAGCACCCTGGTCGCCAGCGCCTTCATCTCGACGCGGACGTTGGCGCGCTTCATCGCCGGGCGCAGGAAAGCGCGCGCCGCCGACATGCGGCGGCCGTTGCGGGTCGAGATCTGGTAGACGCCGACGCCTTCCTGGGCAGCGCCGTTGAAATCCGGGTTGAAGGGCAAGCCGGCCTGCTGGCCGGCGACGAGATAGCGTTTGGTCAGCGGGTGGACGGCGCCCGAACAGTCTGTGACATGCAGCGGGCCGCCGACGCCGCGCCATTGGTCCGCGCCGGCCTGGTTGTCCTCGAGCGCCTTGAAGGCGGGCAGCAGATCGTCATAGCCCCAGCCGGGATTGCCGGCGGCGGCCCAGGCATCGAAATCTTCGCGCGCGCCCCTGATCCAGACCATGGCGTTGATCGAGCTCGAACCGCCGAGCAGCTTGCCGCGCGGCCAGTGGTCGGCATTGCCGGCAAGCCCCGGGTCCGGCTCGGCCTTGTAGTTCCAGTTGACGCCGGGATCGAAGAAGGTCTTGCCGTAGCCGAGCGGCATCTGCACGTAGAAGCGGCGGTCGCTGCCGCCGGCCTCCAGCACCAGCACCGAGAAGCGCCCCGAGGCCGACAGTTTTTCAGCCAGGACCGAGCCGGCCGAGCCGGAGCCGACGATGATGAAATCATAGGTCTGCATGATGGAAATGGGAGGCTCCGAAAAATTGGCTGCAGCCTAGACGCGACGGCATTCCGAAGTCGCCGCGCCATCCGGCATCAGTTGTGAAAAAAGCGACCGTCGAACCGATCAGGTTTGCGGGGATTCCCGACAATCGCGCTTGATATCTATCGTCCCGACAGCCTATGCGGTGGCACTATCTTGGCGCATAACTTTTCGGAGTTATGCTCTGGCCACTCTGCGGAAGGCAGGAAATCATATGCGGACCCTCCCTGACGCGTTCATTCCCGAACTGCCGGGCCACTACAGCGGCAAGGTCCGCGAAAACTACGATCTGGCGGATGGCCGGCGCATCATCATCGTCACCGACCGGCTCAGTGCCTTCGACATCATCCTGACCTCGATCCCCTACAAGGGAGAGATACTGACCCAGACGGCGCGCTACTGGTTCGAGGAAACCGCCGATATCTGTCCGAACCATGTTCTCGAATACCCCGACCCGAACGTCGTCGTCGGCACGAGGCTCGACATCCTGCCGGTCGAGATCGTCGTGCGCGGCTATCTGGCGGGAACCACCAGCACCTCGATCCTGACGCGCTACAAGCGCGGCGACCGCGACATGTACGGTATCCGCCTGCCGGACGGCCTGCGCGACAATGAAAAGCTGGCCGAGCCGATCATCACGCCGACCAGCAAGGCCGCGCATGGCGGCCATGACGAGCCGCTGTCGAAAGCCGAGATCCTCGAACAGGGTCTTCTCACGCAGGCGCAGTGGGACACCGTGTCCGGCTACGCTTTGCGGCTGTTCGCCCGTGGCCAGCAGCGCGCCACCGAGCGCGGCCTGATCCTGGCGGACACGAAGTACGAATTCGGCACCGACAGGAACGGGACCATCATTCTTGCCGATGAAATCCACACCCCGGACAGCAGCCGGTACTGGATCGCATCGAGCTACGAACAGGCGCTCGCCGACGGCAGCCGGCCGGAGAGTTTTGACAAGGATTTCGTCCGGTCGTGGGTCTCGGCGCGCTGCAACCCCTACAGCGACCCGATACCTGAGATACCGGCCGAGATCGTCGAACAGGCCTCGCATGTCTATGCGCAGGCCTATGAGGCGATCACCGGCAAGGAGTTCTCTCCGGACCTTTCCGGGAACAGCGTGCTCGATCGCATTCGCACGAACCTCAGGCGCTATTTCTGATCGATCTTCGCCGGGTGATGCGAACTGCCGTCCCATGGCCATGCCCAGGGTCTACGAACTCGGGTTAACCGGTCCTCGGAAACCTTCGCCGGTGTGTTGGCTGACGGAGCAAACGAAAAACCCGCCTGTGCGGCGGGTCACTGGCGCAAATCAGCACCATAGGCAAAAATGTACCATAGCTGAGGGCACCCAGTCAAGAAAAAATTCCTATCGTGAAAAAGCTGCCCGGCAAAAAGGCTGCCGACACCGCGCGCCGGCTGTCGCAGGTCTTTTGCCAGTCCGAGCCTGTGGCCATGCCGTGGCTCGTTGACCTTCTGGCGCCGTGACGATACGGGATCGAGGGCAGCCAGTCTCGAAGGATTTCTCGCATGGTGCACTACGCTGAAGGACGGCCGCTTGGCGATCTGACGCTGCGCACCCTGGCCATGCCTTCGGACGCCAATGCGGCCGGCGACATTTTCGGCGGCTGGGTGATGGCGCAGATGGACCTGGCCTGCGGCATCCGCGCCGCCGAGCGCGCCAAGGGCCGCGTGGTGACGGCGGCGGT
Organism: Mesorhizobium sp. M7A.F.Ca.AU.001.01.1.1; assembly: GCF_004022735.1. Classification (NCBI taxonomy): domain Bacteria; kingdom Pseudomonadati; phylum Pseudomonadota; class Alphaproteobacteria; order Hyphomicrobiales; family Phyllobacteriaceae; genus Mesorhizobium; species Mesorhizobium sp. M7A.F.Ca.AU.001.01.1.1. Next base: position 1,420 of record NZ_RZPF01000265.1, on the reverse strand, counting down.
GAAAGAGATGTCGTTCGCCAAGCCGATGAAGATCGGCGACACGCTGTGCATCTACACCCATGTCGAGCGCGTCGGCCGCACCTCGATGACGCTCAAGGTCGAGGCCTGGGCGCAGCGCTACCTCTCCGACCTGATGGAGAAGGTCACCCATGCGGATTTCGTCATGGTGGCGCTGGATGGCGAGGGCAAGCCGAAAGCGGTTCCCGCCGAAGGCTGAGGCAAGCCGAAAAATCAGAAGCGCACTTGCATCGTGGCGCGGACGCCCTGGTCGGCCGCCTTCTTCCCGAACTGACCGGAGTAGCTGATCCCCAGCGTGGTGCTGTCGGCGATCCGGAAATCGAGCCCGGCCCCGACGATGGCTGTATCCCTAGCGATCGGCACGCCGGCAATGGTGAAGAGGTCGCCACCGGCGAAGGCCATGTCTGCGGTCGGCGTGGTGTCGCCGAAGGCATGACGCCAGCCGAGCGTACCCTGCGCGGTTGCTTGCATTCCGCCGAGGTCGAAGCCGGCCGAGGCCCGCAAGCCGAGCGTGGTGAAGGTGGTCTCGGTGGTCGAGGCAGCGGATGTGAGTGCGGCGGCGCGCCCCTTTTCCGTGAAGCTGTCGGTGTGGAGGTTGACATAGGCGAGACTGGCGAAGGGCTCGAAGGCAGCCATGCGCGTCTCGAGGCGATAGCCGGCCTCACCGAAGACCTGCGCGGTGCCGGCATCGTATTTCGCCGTCAGCGCATCGACGAAGCCTGGAACGACGACGTTGCGGCTGGTGTCGATCCGGTTCCAGCTGTAGGCGACGCCGCCGCGCAGGCCGAGGCCGTCCCACTGTCTACCGCCATAAAGGCTGATGTGATAGGTGTCGCTGGAGCCGGAAGAGGCATGATCGTCGACGTCGAAACTGGCGTGGTTGTAGCCGGTCAGCAGGCCGACCCGCCAGGCTTCGCCGATCACGGTGTCGGCGCCGGCGAGGAAGCCGCCGGTGGAGCGGTCGAGGCCGGCGGCATTGCCGTCGCCGCTCGCCGTGCCCCAGGAGCCGAAAGCCTGCCCCCACACGACGAAACGGCTGGTGTCAGCCTCGACCAGCTCCGGGCCGCCCTCGCCATAAGCCATCACTGGCATGGCGGGAGCGGCGACGTCGCCCATGGCCGCCCGGACGCGGGCGGTTGCGGCATCGGCGACGAAGCGGCTGTCCTCGATCAGCATCCCCTTGGCTGAGGCATGAACCTCGCCCGACGCGGCATCCAGCGCCAGGCGCGCTGCGTCCTTGTCGGTCATGAGCAGCATGGCCCATGCAAGCGCATTGCCTTCGCCCAGCCGATCGAGGGCTCCGGCGGTCGCGAACTGGTTGCGGGTGGTGGCGACGTTGGCGACCGCGACGTCGTTGCGCGCCAAGGCGAGGGTGATGTCGTTGCCGTCGCCGCCCTTGTAG